>JAFYAD010000339.1 GCA_017540915.1 Lachnospiraceae bacterium | reverse complement strand
CCCGCATGAGGTATCATGCCGTAAGCTATGATGGAACCGTCCCTGGTGATGCAGATATCGCTGGTACCTGCGCCCACATCTACAAGACCGATATTTAGCATTCTGAAATTCTGCGGTATAGCTACGTTTATGGCAGCAATAGGCTCCAAAGTAAGATTTGCCACCGTGAGATCAGCCATGCCCACCGCTGCGTAAAGACCGTCCACAACATCCCAGGGCAGGAAAGTCACTATGATATCCTCAGACATCTGCTTGCCCTTATGACCTATCAGGTTTGAATAAATATCCCCGCCGAGATAGTATTTGACTGTAGAGTAACCTACAACGTAAAACTTATAGTGTGTATCATTGGTCTCTTTTAAGATTCCCTGCGCCTTCTCTATGCCCAGAAGATCCAGGGTATGAACATCCTCTCCCGTGATAACCGTCTCCTCCGGAAGCTCATACTCCACCGTGGTGGTGACTGTCTTTAACACTCGTCCTGCGGCTGCTATACAGACTTCGTTCAGCTTTATCTCAAGCCTGTCCTCCAAAGTC
The DNA here is from genome assembly GCA_017540915.1 of Lachnospiraceae bacterium. The sequence goes on along the minus strand of JAFYAD010000339.1, from coordinate 3,551 downwards.
TCCTTTACACGGCGTATGGTATTCCCCACCTTCCCGATATCGTGGATCTGACCGTCCAGCATTGCTCTGGTATCATGCTGAACACAACAGATATCCATTGCCACAAAATGATCCTCCTGATCCCTGTAGCCCACGGTTCCCACAACATTTCGTGTTCCGATATCAAGACCGAACACCATATCCTTTCCTCTCGTGTCCATCACATTTCTCCCGCCTTTTATTGCCCCTAATATTTGTAATGAAAGCTTATCCCTGTCTCCAGAATTGTCGATCACACGGACGCAATGCCGCCTGTACTCAGCATCGTCAAGCTGTGAAGCAAAGATCCCGTCTATCTTCTCATCCGTATAACCACGGGTGTTCTTAAGTCTCTCTCTCCTGACCTCCTCCGGAGTATAGACATACCACAGCTCGTCACAGAGCTCGCCGTAACCGTCCTCTATAAGAAGCGCCGCCTCGAAAAAAACATAATCTCTTCTGCCTAAAGCCCGTTCCTTTGAAACTTCGCTCAAAATATACTCTTTTACCGCAGGGTGAACTATTGCATTTATCTTTTCGCGCTTAACATCATCGGAAAAAATAAGCTCTGCCAGCCTTTTCTCATCGAACCTTTTGGCTTTTCCCCGGGCAAAGATGTTCTCATCACCGAATACCGACACTATCCTGTCATAACATTCCGTTCCGGGCAGCATCAGATCTTTGGCGATATCATCGGCCCTGTAGACCTTTGCATTCAATTTGTCCTCTATAACATCCAGCACCGTGCTCTTGCCCGAGCCGACGCCTCCGGTTATTCCGATAAATTTCATTGACTTTTCCTACTCACAGAACAATTATCTGCTCAACCTTGCTATTATGTTCACTTATTTCGCATCATACCATGTTCTTCCCGTGTGAACATCCACCTCCAACTTTACCGAAAGGCTTGCCGCATTCACCATCTCTTCTGCCAGGATCTTTTTGACAGCCTCAGTCTCCGGCTCCGGCGCCTCTATCAGGATCTCGTCATGAACCTGTATCAGCATCTTAGCCTTAAGTCCCTCCGCTCTGAGTCTGTCATAAACACGTATCATGGCGATCTTCATAATGTCGGCCGCAGTTCCCTGTATAGGTGAATTCTTTGCGATCCTCTCGCCAAAGCTCCTCTGCATGAAATTGCTGCTCTTAAGCTCCGGTATGGGACGCACACGACCGTAAAGTGTACGGATACAACCTGTCTCTTTGGCACCGTTCACTGTATCATCCAGATATCTCTTGATACCCGGAAATCTCGCAAAATAGTTTTCAATATATTCCGAAGCTTCCTGCCTTGAAATGGAAAGATCCTCGGACAGACCGAAGGTCGAAATCCCATACACAATACCGAAATTGACAGCTTTCGCATTTCTCCTCTGTATGTCGGTGACCTCATCAAACGGCACGCCGAATACCTGGGAGGCCGTCATGCGATGAATATCCAAAGATTCATTATAGGCCTTTATCAGATTTTCATCTCCCGACATGTGAGCTAAGATCCTGAGTTCCACCTGAGAATAATCCGAGTCTATGAAAACATTTCCCTCTCCCGGCTTGAAAACCTTTCTGATCTTCCTGCCCTCCGCCATACGGATAGGTATATTCTGAAGATTCGGCTCCGTTGAGGAAAGACGCCCGGTCGCCGTAATAGTCTGATTAAAGGTGGTATGTATCCTGCCATCTGTACCTATAAATCCGTCCAACGCATCCGCGTATGTGGATTTAAGCTTGCTCAGGGTTCTGTACTCCAGGATCTTTGATACTACCGGGTACTCACCCGCCAGCTCATCCAGAACCTCAGCTGATGTGGAATAACCTGTTTTTGTCTTCTTTTTGCAGGGAAGTCCCAGCTTTTCAAACAATATGACACCCAACTGTTTCGGCGAGTTGATGTTGAACTCTTCGCCGCATTCCGTATATATTTCCGTTGTCAGAGCCGTAATGCGCTCGCTGAGCTCTGCACTGTATATCCTCAGTTCATCCCTGTCGGCGTATATTCCGGAAAGCTCCATGTCCGCCAGCACAAATAAAAGCGGCATTTCGATGTTTTCAAAAAGCTCCGTCTCACCCATTACCGAGAGCTTTTCTCTCAAAGTCTCATAACACAATGAAGCCGCTGCCGCCTGAGCGCAAACATACTGCATATACTCACTTTTCCTGAAAACTCTGGCCTCGGAGAAAGATGCTTTTTCCAGAAGCTCTTTTCTGGATTTCAACAAAACACCCGTAAGCTCGGAACACACGGAATCCGCGGGATACTCACCTATCAGCGGATTTACAAGGTATGCCATCAGCTCGCAATCCGCGAAAACACTGCGCAATCCCGCATCCACTCCTCCGGGATATATAGCCTTTATCTGTTCCTTGAGTCCGAAGGAAACCGCATGTTTTCCGGCGTCTTTCGTCTTTTCGATCTGTCTTATGATGAGTTCCGCTAACCTGTCCCCCTTCACCGATCCCGCGGCATCGATATATACCGCATTCAGACCGTCGCTTATCACGGACACGCCAAGTAACGCCGCTCCCTCGGAAACGACGTAAAAATACAGATCTTTATCACTGTCAATACCTTCAAAAAAGCTCTCGCACTCCGCACTGTCCGTGATCTCGCGAACGGTGAGCGTTTGATCCTTTTTAACGGTATCCTCACCGTCAAAAAGATCCAAAAACTTATTAAACCCGAGTTTTTTGAATATCTCGTAAGCCTCAGGCGTGTATATATTGCCCAATGCGCACTCCGAAAGATCCACTCCCAGATCCACATCCAATTTAATGGTGGCAAGCACCTTTGACATCACCGCACTGTCATACTCCGCCTCAAGGTTTTTAGACGCCTTGGGTGGCTTTATATCCTGCACATTTTCATGCGCTGCCTCAATGCTGTGATACTGCTCTATGATCTTTATGGCAGTCTTCTCACCGATGCCGGTAACACCGGGGATGTTATCGGAAGCATCCCCCATCAGTGCCTTCACATCTATGAATTCCTTTGGGGTGACATGGTATGTCTCCATCACCTCTTTGGCGAAAAAGTTTTCCACCACAGTACCTGTGTTTTTGGTGCGGGGTATCCTGATACACACCTTGTCCGTGGCTATCTGGAAAAGATCCCTGTCTCCTGACAGTACTATAACATCATATCCCGCCTTCTCACCGATCACTGACATCGTGCCCAGAATATCATCCGCCTCAAATCCCTCTTTGGTGATGATCTTTATACCCATTTTGGTCAGGACTTCCTGCATCAGCGGAACCTGCTCTTTTAACGCAGGATCCATGGGTTTTCTGGTGCCCTTATATCCGTCAAACATCTTGTGCCTGAAGGTCGGCGCGGAAAGATCGAAGGCAACGCAGAGACAGTCCGGCTTCTCATCATCTATCAGCCGCATCATGATGTTGAGAAAACCGAACACCGCTCCTGTATGGCGGCCTTCGGAATTGGTAAGATCCGGAAGACCGTAAAACGCTCTGTTCAAAATACTGTGACCGTCTATCAGCACAAGTTTGCTCATGGTAAATCCTTCCTAAAAATTGAT
>JAFYAD010000338.1 GCA_017540915.1 Lachnospiraceae bacterium | reverse complement strand
TTTCTTCACCTCTTCCCCGCTCACGGGCGAGTACGTCTTGCCCACGCGCGCGTACAACAATTTCAAATAATCATATATCTCCGTCACGGTTCCCACAGTGGATCTGGGATTTCTGTTGGTACTCTTCTGATCTATGGAGATAGCCGGGGAAAGTCCCTCTATCTTTTCCACGTCAGGTTTTTCCATCTGCCCCAGGAACATCCTGGCATAAGAAGACAGAGACTCCATATAACGTCTCTGACCCTCGGCGTATATCGTATCAAATGCAAGGGAACTCTTGCCGGATCCGGACAATCCCGTCAGGACGGTAAACTCATCTCTGGGAATATCGAGATCGATATTCTTGAGATTATGTTCCTTGGCACCGCGTATTTTAATGTATTTTCTCTCGCTCATCTCAAACTACCTTCTGTCATCACGCATCCGGTCAATATATTCCTGAGCCTGGCGGACATTTGCCACTCCCACCAGCTCAATGCCGTCAATATCTTTTACGGCATCAACGCAGACCAAAGGCATGATGACTGTCTTAAACCCGAGTTTTTTGGCTTCCGAAACCCTGGCCTTAGGCTGGGATACAGCCCTCACCTCCCCGGAAAGGCCCACCTCCCCAAAGCAGATCACATCATCCGGAACAACCTTATCTTTTTTGCTGGAGATCACGGCTATCACCACCGCAAGGTCCATGGCGGGCTCATTGACCTTCATGCCTCCTGCCACATTTATGTATGCGTCACAGTCGGCTAAAGGGATGCCCACTCTCTTTTCCAGCACCGCCATCAGAAGGTTTACCCTGTTGACATCGCATCCCGCTGCAGTACGCCTCGGTATACCGAAAGCAGTGTGCGTGACAAGAGCCTGTATCTCCACCAGTATGGGCCTTGTGCCCTCTACCGAGCAGGCTACCACGGAGCCCGAAGCTCCTGCCGGTTTTCCGTTCAGCATGTACTCCGATGGATTTGCAACCTCTCTTAATCCGTCGCCTCCCATCTCGAAAACACCTATCTCATTGGTGGATCCGAATCTGTTCTTAACGCCGCGCAGTATCCTGTAGGATGCGTATCTGTCGCCCTCAAAATACAACACGGTATCCACCATATGCTCCAAAGTACGCGGTCCGGCCACCGTGCCTTCCCTAGTGACATGACCTATGACAAACACCGAAATACCACCCGTCTTGGCTATCTGCATCAGCCTTGATGTGGCTTCCCTCACCTGGGATATGCTGCCGCAGGCGCTGTCTGACTCTTTGGCATACATTGTCTGTATCGAGTCTATGACCAGTACCGCAGGTTTTTCGATGTTGACAGCTTCCTCGATAATATCAAGATCCGTCTCGCACAGAAGCTTCATATCTGGCTTGAACTCACCTATACGGTCAGCTCTCAGCTTTATCTGTCTGAGACTCTCCTCCCCGGAAACATACAGTACCTTTACGCTCGTTTCCGCAAGATTCCTGCAGACCTGCAGCAACAGTGTGGATTTGCCGATACCCGGATCTCCACCCACCAAAACCATGGATCCCCTGACGATACCGCCTCCCAGCACTCTGTCAAACTCGGCGAATCCGCCGGACATGCGCTCATCTGTATCCGTGGATATATCGCTCATGGAGACTGCCCGATCCGAGCCCCCGGTAAATGTCTGCGATCTGTGTTTGGAAGCACTCTTCTTTTTCTCCGAAGGTTCCTCCGTAAAGGTGTTCCACTCATGGCATGCAGGACACTGCCCCATCCACTTTGCGGACTCGAAACCGCATTCCCTGCAAAAAAATACAAGTGACTTTTTTGGTGCCATACTACCTCTTTTTATAGATAGTTACTATTCACAGTTATCTTAATGTGTATCCCAGCTCAACCACATACACCCTGCTGTTCGTGCCTCACCTGCCTAATTGGCTGTGAATAGTAACAGATTAATAAAACAAATATCTCATGCCTTTATACAGGGATCTGTGTCAGTAAACCCGGCAGGCATGAGATGTGGGGAAAAGCAATGTATTGGAGTATCAGCCGACAACCTTGACACTGACAGGCGCATCGGAAATCTCCACGCTCAATGTCAGCTTTCCGCCTAAGTTTGTGCTCATCTTGCCGGAAGATTCCCCGTTGATGAAGATCTCGTACTCCTTGTTCTCATCCAGACCCAGAGTGATATCCGCGTCTGTGGATGCCTCCACTGTAAACTCCACACCGTTATCCGTATATGTAAATCCGTGTACAGCAGTACCCGGCACAGATTCATATGCGAAAACTCCGTTCTTTTCAAGTCTTGTGATCTCGGAGAAAGTCTTCACCTTATATATATCACCCGCGAACTCGAACCCGTCCTTTTTGGTCTTTGAATCCAGCGAAAAATCGCCGAACTCCAGCTTTCCGCCGTCAGATGCTATCAACTCACTTACCACGCCCATTTTTTGCCTCCTTTTTCTTTTCGAAAACAATAGTGTCTTTTTTTATGACAGCCTTTATGCTGTCGCCCTTTTTGATCTTACCGCCCAGTATCTCCTCAGCCAGTACATCCTCAAGTCTGGTGGTGATGGCTCTTCGTAACGGTCTTGCACCATATTTGGGATCGTATGACTTCTCTACCAGGTCATATTTTACCTTGTCAGTGATATCCAGGTCTATATCCATCTGCTTTTTGCATCTGTCCACAAGGTTTTTGGACAATATTGTGACAATGTCTTTCATATCGTCCTTTGTAAGCATGCGGAAGACTATGGTCTCCTCGATACGGTTGATGAATTCCGGCTTGAATATCCTCTTCACCTCATCCATAACATCTTTTTTCATGCGCTCGTAATCGGCTTTTTCGTCCTTTACAGCGTTGAATCCCAGATGTGACGGATTCACTATCTCCTTGGCTCCGGCGTTGGAGGTCATGATGATGATGGTGTTCTTGAAATCCACGAACCTGCCCTTGGAATCGGTAATACGGCCATCGTCCAGAACCTGCAGCAGCATGTTGAAAACATCGGGATGAGCCTTCTCTATCTCGTCAAACAGTATGACTGAGTACGGATTCCTGTGAACCTTCTCGGCCAGTCCGCCGCCTTCCTCATGTCCCACATATCCCGGAGGCGATCCTATCATCTTCGATACCGTGTGTTTTTCCATGTACTCTGACATATCGACCCTGATAAGGGCATTTTCGGTACCGAACAGGACTCTTGCGAGTGTCTTTGAAAGCTCCGTTTTTCCCACGCCGGTAGGCCCTAAGAACAGGAACGATCCTATCGGTCTGTTTGCTTCCTTAAGTCCGACACGGCCTCTCTTGATGGCACGTGATACGGCGCCTACGGCCTCATCCTGGCCTATGACCGATCTGGCAAGTTCACTCTCGAGCCTTACGAGCCTGCTGCTCTCCGACTCGGACAGACGTTCAACCGGAATGCGGGTAAGGG
>JAFYAD010000337.1 GCA_017540915.1 Lachnospiraceae bacterium | reverse complement strand
CCGGAGGAGGCCAGGATCATCTGTCTTGCGGATTGCTACGATGCCATGACATCAAAACGCTCATACTCTTTTCCCCGTCCCCAGCATGAGGTCAGGGAAGAGATAGTAAGGTGTATGGGAACACAGTTCGACCCCGTCATAGCAAAATACATGATAGACATGATAGACGAAGATACCGAATACAAACTGCGAGAAGTGGAATAGCGGGGATAAAGCCGGGCGAAATATATATTCTGATGAATTGATACATCAGAGAGGGAGTATTTTTTATGAGGCAGGAAATAAAGTCTTGTGTAATTGATGCGCAGGCAGTTGATGATATTTCCGAAAAAGTCGGTAATTATCTGAAAGAGAATAAGGTGAGCAGGGAAGTGGCATTGCGGATTCGCCTTTGTATGGAGGAAATGCTCCTTGCGATCATGGATGAATTCGGTGATGGATTGGAAGCAGAGCTTATCTTTTCAAAAAATCTGGGGAAGCCGAATATAGTATTAAAATACAAGAGCAGAAAATTCAATCCGGTTGAAGAAGGTGTGGGAGATGAGGTGTCGGAGCTCATATTTGACAGCCTTGATATAAACCCCGCTTTCAGTTACCGGTTTGGTGTAAATAAGATAGTATTTTCTTTTCCGGGAGAAGGTATCAGGCAGGAGGCGATGTTGGGCATCGCTGTGGTACTCGCTATGGTACTGGGACTGTTGTCGGGTGTGATACCGGCAGGAGTAAGGGACGTTATATCAGACTATCTGCTGATACCGATAGCGGATACATTTATGAAATTACTGATGATCGTAGCGCCAATATTGATATTTCTCAGCATCATCACCGGCGTTTGTAAGAGCGTAAGCGGTTCCGAATTCGGACGCATGAGCAGATATACCATAGGCAGATACGTGGGTTTATCCATGGCGTCAGCCGTTGTGTTTTCACTGATCTTGATACCTTTTTTCGGATTCACCTACGGAACAGGTGGTGCATCCGCCACGGGCGGGGGATTCAAAGAACTTTATGACATGCTCTTAGACATCATACCGGGTAATCTCATACTGCCTTTTTCGGAAGGGAATATGATGCAGATTATATTTATAGCCATATTTCTCGGTGTGATCATACTGGGGCTCGACAATAAGGCAGACAATATAAAAGATGTTCTGAAAGATTCCTACAATGTTTTTTCATCTGCCATGGATATTGTGTGCAGAGTGATACCGATATTTATTTTTGCTTCACTTCTGAAGCTTTTCTGGGAGAACGGACTGGATACATTTATAGGATTGTGGAGACCTCTGGCTGTGGGAATCTTAGCCGAAGCGGTACTGTGCATCATGCAGGTTATATGGGTCTGTGTCAAATTTGGTATAAGTCCGGCCATGATCATGAAGAAGATAAGAGGCGCGTTTATAGTAGCAGTTACCACCGGATCTTCCATGGCAGCTTACGCGAAGGGTTTGGAAGCAAGTAAGGAAAATCTTGGAATGGACACCAAATATGCGGATATTGCGTATCCGCTGGGGATAAGTCTGTATGACGCTAATTATATCCCGCTGTTTGTGATAATGCCGTACTATCTGGCGGAGGTCTATGGCGTAGGAGTATCTACTGCCTGGTTTATAAAGGCTGCCATTATCATATTGCTGGTATCTTATGCTTCTCCACAGGTTTCCGGCGGAGCCATGGTATGTCTTACAATTCTGTTCACACAGCTCGGGATACCGTTAGAGGGGCTTGGATTGGCAGGAGTGATCGCTACGATCATGGATTTCCCATCCACAGCAGCGAAGGTCACAGGGCAGCTTATGGAGATGACTGTTCAGGCAGCTCATCTTGATATACTGGATGTGAACATTTTAAGGGATAAGAGCAGAGGGTAGTTTTGCAACCCAAAAGCTTTTTCAGAATAGAAGAAGATGGAGAAAAACCCGAAGGTTTTAGATGCAGCTCCGCAAAGGAGCGTATAAAAATCTTATAAACAACACTATAGGGAGGACAATCCGATGCTTGAAAAACTATTTAAGCTGAAACAACACAAAACGAATGTAAAAACAGAGATCGTTGCAGGTGTCACCACATTCATGACAATGGCGTACATATTGGCGGTGAACCCCAGTATCCTGTCGGCTACAGGTATGGACAGCACAGCGGTAATGCTGGCAACCTGCCTGGCTTCCTTTGTCGGAACGATCTGCATGGGCGTGATGGCAAATCTGCCCTTTGCACTTTCTGCAGGTATGGGACTTAATGCTTATCTTGCTTACACGGTTGTGCTGGGATACGGTTATTCATGGCAGGTAGCACTTTTTGCCGTATTTATTGAAGGTGTGATCTTTATCATCCTGTCGGTCACCAATATCCGTGAAGCAATATTCAACAGTATTCCGCTGTCATTAAAACGTGCTGTTTCAGTCGGCATCGGACTTTTCATTGCATTCATAGGACTTCAGAATGCCGGGATCGTGGTATCTTCGGCAACACTGGTCGGCATTGTGGATTTCCGCAGTAATTTTTCATCAGCAGGTATATGTGCGCTTTTGACGGTTATCGGTCTGTTTGCCATGGCTGTCATGTATATCAGAAAAGTGCCCGGATCCATACTGGTAGGTATTTTCGGAACATGGATACTCGGTATAATCTGTGAGGTTGTCGGCCTTTACGTGCCGAATCCGGATGCCGGTTTTTATTCTCTGATACCCACATTTACAATGACCGATTTTTCAAAGATCGGGCTTACTTTCGGACAGTGTTTCAACATTGACATGAGCACCGTCGGTATTGTGAACTTTATAATAGTGGTATTTTCTTTCCTGTTTGTGGATCTTTTCGATACACTGGGAACACTTATCGGAGTTGCCTCAAAAGCGGATATGCTGGATAAAGAGGGCAGGCTTCCGGGAATACGCCCCGCACTTCTTTCAGATGCTATCGCAACAACAGCAGGCGCTGTGCTCGGTACATCTACCACAACGACTTTCGTCGAATCCGCAGCCGGCGTCGGCGCAGGCGGCAGGACAGGTCTTACCGCTGTGGTGACAGGATTGCTGTTCCTGTTGTCGATGCTGTTCGCACCGATATTCACGGCTATTCCGTCTTTCGCTACGGCACCGGCACTTCTCTTCGTGGGATTTTTGATGTTCAGTTCCATTACGGAGCTTAAGTGTGACGCCGATAACTATACATCGGCAATACCCGCATACCTCTGCATTATCTCAATGCCGCTGTTTTACAGCATATCAGAGGGTATTTCCATCGGTATTATCTCTTATGATATTATAAATCTCATCTGCGGTAAGGCTAAGGAGATCACGCCGATAATGTCTGTTCTATGTGTTTTGTTTATCCTCAAGTATATTTTCCTGTAAACAGGACATTTACACTATTGAACGAGATTAACTGCCATTTTCTAAATCCGGAATATTGTTCGGATTTCATTCAATAGTCGGGTGAAGAAGTGACTAAAATCGTTTACGAGTATAGTATTTTCATCAGGAGTACAGCATAATGAAAACTTTGTTAAAAAACGGTTCAGTGGTCAATGTTTTCACGGGTGAAGTGAGCCGTGAGAATGTACTGATATGTGATGATATCATTGTCGGAGTCGGTGATTACGCGGACTCCGATGCTGATATGGTGACTGATGTTTCAGGGTGTACCATATGTCCGGGGCTTATAGACGGGCATATCCACATCGAGAGCACGATGCTGGCTCCTGCAGAGCTTGCAAGGGCGGTCCTGCCTCACGGAACTACCGCAGTCGTCACCGACCCTCATGAGATAGCTAATGTGTGCGGAACAAAGGGCATTGACTTTATGCTGGCGATGAGCGAAGGTTTGCCTCTGACAGTGTATGTCAATGTTCCGTCCTGCGTTCCGGCGATGCCCCTTGATGAATCCGGCGCCGAAATACTGGCAGCGGACATGGTAAAATATTTTACACATCCGCGTGTCACGGGACTTGCAGAGATGATGAACTATCCCGGAGTTATCGCAGGAGAAGACTTTGTGATGGACAAGATCAAAGCTGCAAAGGCTGCGGGTAAAAATATAGACGGTCATGCGCCGCTGTTATCGGGGCATGATCTGGATAAATATATCGCTGCCGGAATCTCCACAGATCATGAGTGCTCATCGGCCGCAGAAGCCGAGGAGCGCATCAGAAAAGGCCAGTGGCTTATGATACGCGAGGGCACCGCGGCGAGAAATCTTGAGGCATTACTGCCCATGTTTGAGGAGCCGTACTGCCGCCGGAGTCTTTTGGTGACCGATGACAGACATCCGGCAGATATACTGATGGACGGGCATATCGACAACATCATAAGGAGTGCCGTACAGAAGGGAAAGAGCGCTGTGACAAGCATACAGATGGCTACCATAAATGCGGCACAGTGTTTTGGACTGAAGGGCATTGGAGCAGTTGCTCCGGGATATCGCGCGGATCTTCTGGTACTGAGCGATCTTGATACTGTGGCTGTACGTGATGTTTACTGTGGCGGAAAGCCTGTGGTCATAGACGGTGTGTGTCAGGAGTTTGACGCACCGTCTTATGATAACGCACAGTGGGACAGCATTCTGGATTCTTTTAATCTGTCGCCGTTGTCAGCTTCGGATTTTCATGTTGAACAGGAGGGAGATACCTGTCGTGTTATCGGCGTTATCCCAGGTGAACTGATCACTGACGAGCTCGAGATGAAGCTTGATTTTTCGGAAAATAACGGTATCGATGTGGCAAATGATGTTTTGAAGCTTGCGGTCATAGAACGTCATAAGAATACCGGACACCGGGGCGTCGGGTTTATAAAAGGCATAGGCTTAAAAAGCGGTGCTATCGCTGCATCGGTGTCGCATGATTCGCACAATCTTATAGTGATCGGTACCAATGACGAGGATATGGCGGTGGCAGCCAATCGTGTGCGTGAGCTTAAAGGAGGCAGCGTAGCCGTGAAAAATGGACAGGTGCTCGCAGAATTGCCCTTGCCCATCGCAGGCCTTATGAGCGACAAGGATGCACAGACAGTTGCATGGCTTAATAAAAACCTCGATGACACGGTAAGGGATCTGGGTGTTCCGGAGAACATATCGCCCTTTATGAATATGGCCTTCGTTTCACTGACGGTGATCCCGCATATCAAAATGACAACACACGGTCTGGCGGATGTGCATACTCAGCGTATTTTACCCTTGTTCACCGACAGAGAGGATCATACATTATAAAAGGATTATACTATTCTCTCAAAGCTTGATGCGGCAGAAGGAAAGACCTACAATTGAAGGAGCAGATAATAGAGAAGTGACCCTCAGATCATATTATAGGAGGACAGGCAGCATGGATTTTCAGAACGAGAAGAACATTTTTATATTGGATCACCCGTTGATACAGCATAAGATTACAAGATTGCGTGATAAAAACACGGGAACTGCGGAGTTCAGAAAAGTTGCGGAGGAGATCGCGATGCTGATGGGCTATGAGGCTTTGCGTGATCTGGAGACAACCGAGATAGAGGTCGAAACACCTATCGAAAAGGCGAAATGTCCTGTGATATCAGGTCGCAAGCAGGCGGTGGTACCGATATTGCGTGCCGGGCTTGGCATGACAGAGGGGGTTTTAAAGCTCCTGCCGACTGCGAAGGTCGGACATATAGGGATGAGTCGTGACGAAAAGACACATAAGCCACAGAGCTACTACTGCAAGCTGCCCGATCCGATCAGTGAGCGCATTATCATAGTGACGGATCCTATGCTGGCTACCGGCGGATCTGCGGTTGATGCTATCAATTTCATAAAAGAGAAGGGTGGCAAGATCATCAAGTTCATGTGCATTATAGCAGCGCCGGAAGGATTGGAGCGGCTGCACAGTGAACATCCGGATGTGCAGATCTACGTCGGGCATCTTGACCGTGAATTAAATGAAAACGCGTACATTTGCCCCGGTCTCGGTGATGCCGGTGACAGGATATTCGGAACGAAATAACGATTGTATAAACTTTAAGGCTGAAAAGAAGAATATACAAAAACAGCTTAAGAAAGCGGGAAATCCCAAAGCAAAGGTAAAGGTGTAAAAGAAAACGGGAGGAAAACAGTTATGAATCTTAAGGAAGCATATGAACCGTATTTTAAGGTTGGCGCAGCGATCTCGCGTAAAAACCTGCGGACACCGGCGGATCTGAAGTTTTTGACGGCTCAGTTCAACAGCTTTACCTGTGAGAACGAGATGAAGCCCATGTATTATCTGGACAGGGATGCCAATAAGGATGATCCGGACAAATACGATCTTGCCCCGGCTCTTAACTTTGACACGGCAACTCCCTTTCTGGAATTTGCAAAAGAGAATGGTATATCCATGCGCGGACATACTCTGGTGTGGCACAACCAGACACCGAAGTGGTTTTTCTGCGAGCACTATAATGAAAATTTCCCATATGCAGACAGGGACAAGATCTTAAAGAGGCTGGAGAACTATATCAAGGGCGTACTCGAGTATACGGCAGAGAATTTCCCGGGAGTTATCTACGCCTGGGATGTGGTGAATGAAGCTGTGGATGAGGGAGACATCAGGAAATCACTCTGGACTGCCACCGTGGGTGAGGATTATGTGATAAAGGCTTTTGAGTTTGCCAGAAAATATGCGGCTCCCGGTGTTTTGCTGTTTTACAATGATTATGAGACGGCGCTGGATTGGAAGAGAGACTTCATATATGAGCATATTTTAAAACCTTTGTCCGAAAGGAAGTTAGTGGATGGTATGGGAATGCAGTCGCATCTTCTCATGGATCATCCCGGTATGGATGAGTATCGCGCCGCATTTGAAAAATATGGAAAGTTGGGACTTCAGATCCATATCACGGAGCTTGACATGCACAATGCCGATCCCGGAGATGAGTCCATGCATGCCCTGGCTGAGCGTTATCGTCAGGTTTTTGAGCTGTATCTGGATGTCAAAAGATCGGGAGTAGCTGACATCACCTGTGTCACCTTCTGGAATCTGAGAGATGAGGAAAGCTGGCTTTCCGGATTTCGCAGAGAGACCAGCTATCCGCTGCTGTTCAGGGGTAAGTTTGAGGCCAAGGAAGCCTACTACGCAGTTCTGGAGGCTGCAGTTTCAAAGGAAGACATCGATAAATGGGAGTTTGAGCTTCCGGAGGAGGATTTCAGGACACAGAAAAAACAGGGCGGAGGAGCCCGGAAATTTCGCATGAACATATGGAAGGAGGGCGAATATGACTATGCTGCGGCATACGGATTCGAGCCCTTCGTGTTTGGATATATCCACGATGATGATGAAAAAAGAGACTGCATGCTCATGGTGCCCGGAGGCGGGTATTGCATGGTGGTGGCACATGAGGGTGAGCTTGCGGCAAGAGAGTTTTATGACAGGGGCATGAATGTTTTCGTGCTGGTATATACGACTGACATTACCATGTCGGTTCCGTTAAAGATGCAGCCGCTCAGGGATATCTCAAGAGCGGTCAGGTGGATCAGAAAGCATGCGGCGGAGTATAACATTGACGGACGCAAGCTTTTCGCCTGTGGCTTCTCCGCAGGAGGGCATGTGTGCGGAAGCCTTGCAGTTCACTATGCCGACATAGCGGACGATAATCCGGAGTATTCAGAGGTGTCCAATAAACCGGACGGTGTTATCCTCTCTTACCCGGTTATCACGGCAGGGGAATACACTCACGAGGATTCAATACATGCGCTGTTGGGTTTTGATCCTTCGGATGAAGATATCGATTATTTCTCTCTGGAAAAACATGTGTCGGCAGATACACCGCCCTGCTTCCTCTGGCAGACCGAAGAGGACGCGCTGGTACCGGTGGAAAACACATATCTTTTTG
>JAFYAD010000336.1 GCA_017540915.1 Lachnospiraceae bacterium | reverse complement strand
ACCAGTCATAAACGTACATTTCTTCTTTCTCAAGTATGATCAAAATACGGATTGTGCTAAAAATCCAGGAAAGCCGCCATCCTGGGATCCGGCACGAACCTGTCACAGCCGCAATCTTTGATATTAAGATTCTGACCGCATTTCAGGCATAATCCTTTGCAATCCTCACTGCACAGCACTTTATAAGGATAATTGGAAAAAATACTGTCCATGATGGCCGCCTCAACATCCATGGCGTTCCCATTGATAAAATAAGGTTTCTCTCCTGCCAGACTACCATCTTCTACGGTTATCTGCTCATCAATATCAATGTGTACTGTGATCTCCACCGGCTCAAGGCACCTGTCACAGGGCGCCGAAAGCTTCACAGCACCGTCTGCCTTTATGTCCACCCTGACGCCTGCCCTGTTAGCAGCAGTCAGTATAAACACAGGAGAAGCAATGACTTTACAGTCAGTGCCGTTTACATTGATCTCCTCAGCCTCGAGACTGACCTCGTATTCGCAAGTTTTACCCTCATTTAATACTACATCCAAAAGATCTATCTTCATATAAACCCCGCTCTTAAAATTCAACAAATGCAGGGGTAGGACAGAATCCTACACCCTGCAGCAAATTCAACATTATTAATCTCAGCCTACGATGGCTACTGTCTCTCTGGCAATGGCAAGTTCCCCATTGGTAGGCACAACCCACATTTCAACCTTGGAATCTGCTGTTGAGATCTTCCTCTCCTCACCGTGAACATCATTGGCAGCCTCATCAAGAGTTATGCCAAGATATCCAAGGTTAGAACAGATCATCTTGCGCATATTCACGTCGTTTTCACCGAGACCTGCGGTAAATGCGATAGCATCTACGCCGTTCATGGCTGCGGCGTAAGCGCCGATGTACTTGATAACCCTGTATGCAAAAACCTCAAGAGCCTTGGCGCAGAGCTCGTTTCCGTTCTCCTTGCCTGCCCACAGATCTCTGAAATCGCTGGAAACATCGCCTGAGAGACCGTAAACACCAGATTTCTTATTCAAGACATTGAGGATTCCCGAAATATCAAGTCCCTCTTTCTTTGCTATGTATTCCATAGCGCTGGGATCGATATCGCCTGAACGAGTTCCCATCACAAGACCTTCAAGAGGTGACAGACCCATTGATGTATCTACGCTCTTGCCGCCGTCTACAGCACAAAGGCTTGCTCCGTTGCCCAGGTGGCATACGATTATCTTAAGATCCTTGATATCTTTGCCCATAAGCTCTGCAGTACGCTTTGATACAAAGCTGTGGCTTGTGCCGTGGAAACCGTATTTTCTCACGCCGTACTGCTCATAGTATTTGTAAGGAACACCGTAAAGATAAGCCTTCTCCGGCATTGTCTGATGAAATGCAGTATCGAAAACGCCCACCTGCGGAGTGTTCGGCATGAGCTTCCTGCAGGCTGCAACACCTATAAGGTTTGCCGGGTTGTGAAGCGGTGCCAGGTCATTCACATCATTCATAGCCTCGATGACTGCATCATCGATGAGTGTTGACTCCGTAAACTTCTCACCACCATGCACAAGACGATGTCCTACAGCGCCTATATCTGCAAGATCTTTGATAACGCCGGTCTTCTCATTAGTCAGCGCATCTATAACCGACTGAACAGCCTCATTGTGTGTAGGCATCGGAATATCAGTGGTAACCTTCTCTCCGCCTGCCGGTGCATACACCAGCCTTCCGTCAATGCCTATACGCTCGCAAAGACCCTTCGCCAATACCTTCTCTGTCTCGGAATCGATCACCTGATATTTGAGTGAAGAGCTTCCGCAGTTGATAACCAATACATTCATGATATTACCTTCCTTCCGGTATTTATTTTGATGTGATCTGCTCACACAAAAGGTATTCTATCACATTTGAATTGATTATACCATAGTTTTTTTCTGTTGTGATTTGGTTAATTCAGTAGGGCTCTAACATCTTCTCTCTTTCAAAAAAAGGGCCACACAAAAAGTGCAGCCCAAAATAGTTTCCACTTACCGGTAGGATTCACCGCTTTTATCGTTCCCACTCATACAGTAGGGTTCACTGCTGACATGAGTATATTAAATTCGGGCTGACATGTCAACATTATTATGAAAATGCCAGCTTTGAAAGGTAAATCCTTTATCAAAGTCTTTTTTGACATATATTTATTAAATCATGTTTCAACTGTGTTTTGCCTTTTCAAAGAGGGGAAAGAAATACAAGTCAATTTCAATATCAAGATAAATATACGAATTAATTTGTATCAAAATCCCCAATAATTGCTCATCATTCCTCCCTCTCAATGCTTACCTCATACAAATCCGCACCATCATGATCATTTTTGATTGACAGATATGACAGTTCTATTTTTCCATCTTCCTGCATTCTTAAATCCGTGATCATTGTATATGACGGCTCATCTATAGCGCATTTCTCCCATGTTTTACCGCAATCATCCGAGCAAAAAAACAAATGTTCCTCTGTACCGGCTGAAATATCACCACACAACAACAACACGCCTTTTCCATTCTCATTAAAATCGATCAAAATTCTTTTTCCTGCTTGTTGTATATGGAATTCATCAAACCAAATATTGTCAATTTTATCATAGCATTTTGTCAATACAGTTTTATTACTGATCACTGCTCCGACAATAAAATCTGTCTTTTCACAAAAAACCCCTTCATTCTGATACAGCAGCGGGAAATCAACCGTTGTACATTCCTTTCCACAAGAAGTAAAAAAAATTACCATCAAAAGTAACAATAAAATATCTCTTTTCATAGCTGTGAACCCATAAAACATTCAATCCATGATTTTTTTACACCCTGTCCTACGGATCGTGTCACCCCTTATCACGATACATCAAAAATATCAATCATGCAACTTATCTTTATTATATTGACTAAACCCACACTTTTTCATACACTGTGGATGAGCAGGAGACTGCTTCAAATGTTTGTTGCTACCCGATATGCAACTAAAACATGGTCGGGTTCAAATGTTTGTCGCTACTCGATATGCGACTCACAAGAGATCGAGTTCAAATGTTTGCCCCATCCTTGACGGGATGGGGCTTTTTCATCTTACCGACGCTTTTACTAAGCAATAATCCTCATGTTTTATTTTGTGAACCACTGTTCTTTCTGTCCGCCTCCGAAGCCGCCCATGGTGGCCACGTTTCCGAGTGTTGTTGTAACACTGTTAATGGTGACCGTGCCCTGGGATGCACCGTTTACAAATACCTCATAGGTCTCTCCGCTGACCAGGGCGTCTGATGATATGAAAATATTGGGAGTTCCGCCATTCATGCCGCCTCTGAAAGCTCGATTTGTGTTTCCGGCTTCATCGATGTTCTCCGACACTCCATCTCCGGCTTCACCTGTTTTTTCAGTCCTTGAAGCTATAGTGTAGTCAGCGAACTCATATGTAAATACTGTGTTACCGTCCTCATCTTTTATCTCAAGGTTTTTGAGAGTATCATCCGTGGTGGGTGCTATGATCAGAGTATTCTGGGAACCGCCTGTGGGCTGTGCGTTAACGGAGCCAAGGCCTATCATTATGCCGCCGTTTACTTCAAATTTATTGTTATCGATGTCGAAAGCCCCCTCCGGATTTGAAAGACCGCAGGCATATACCTGTCCACCGTTTAAGTACATT
>JAFYAD010000335.1 GCA_017540915.1 Lachnospiraceae bacterium | reverse complement strand
AGTCAGACTGTACAGGATCATGGATCTTTCGCTGAACCGTACCTTCGGACAGCGCATTTTCGGAGTGGGTACAATACACTGTTGCTCGGCAGACAAGACCCTCGGCGATTTTGATATATTGAGCGTTAAAAAACCGCACGAGGTTAAGGAAATGCTGTCAGAGCTCGTGGAAAAACAGAGAGATTCAAAGCGTGTCGTCAACCGTGAATACATGACAACGGAGCATGATTTAGATGATGACGGCGTGGCTGAGACCTCATATTGATAAGGTTTATTAGCATGAGATGGATAGCAAAGCTTGAAAAAAAAATCGGAAAGTATGCGATACCCAATCTGATCGTATACCTTCTGGTAGGTTATGTTGTTGGTTACCTGTTATTTTTTATCACGCCTCTGCGTGAGATACTGTATCTGTTTCAGCTGCAGCCTGCTTATGTGCTGAACGGACAGGTGTGGAGGCTGTTTACCTGGATACTGGTCCCGCCCAGTTTTACAAATGTTTTCTTCTATGCCATCATGATATTTTTCTATTATCAGCTGGGAACGGTACTGGAGAGAATGTGGGGGGCTTTCAGGTTTAACCTTTACATTTTCGGAGGCATCCTCATAACGGATATAGCCGTGATGGTGGGATTTTTTGTGCTGGCGTCCCTTGGCAGCCCGGAGACTGCGTTTATAGGCCAGTATGTCAGCACCTATTATATAAACCTCGCTATTTTTCTGGCGTATGCCATGACTTTTCCGGAGAATAAGGTTTTCATTTATTTCATCATTCCGGTAAAGATGAAGTGGCTCGCCATCATTTACGGAGCGCTCATCGTGGTGGATTTCTTCCAGGTGGGCTGGGGCGGCAGGATCGTGATCATAGCCAGTCTATTGAATTTCCTGATATACATGGCTTTGACAGGCTTGGCTCCAAGCCGGGCTCAGGTGAAAAGGCAGCAGGAGTTCAGACGATCCGTCAACGAAGGACATAAGAAAGTCACACCTGTTGGTGTAAGGCATAAGTGCTGTATCTGCGGGCGTACCAATCTGTCGGATCCGAATCTTGAATTCCGTTACTGCTCAAGATGCATGGGCAATTACGAGTATTGCAGCGAGCATCTGTTTACACATCAGCATGTGAGATAGCGACGATCCTGAATATAAAAATGTGAGATGGCAGCGATTCGTTTTTTGATCTTGATGATACATATTACAGTAGGGAGAACATATAAATGTCAGAGTTAAATAATGCAGAATCTGCGGAAAATGTGACGGGCACAGAAACCGGGGGCACCGTCTCCAAAAACTTCATTGAGAAGATCATAGAGGATGATCTGGCGAGCGGCCGTGTGGATCATGTAGTCACAAGATTTCCACCGGAACCCAACGGATATCTGCATATCGGCCATGCCAAGTCAATTCTCTTAAATTACGGTCTTGCAAAAGAATACGGCGGCAGGTTCAATTTCAGATTTGATGATACCAACCCCACCAAGGAAAAGCTTGAATTCGTGGAATCTATAAAGTCCGACGTCAAATGGCTCGGAGCGGATTTCAGGGATGAGGTTTTCTATGCGTCGGATTATTTTGACCGGATGTATGATTGCGCGGTAGATCTTATCAAAAAGGGAAAGGCTTATGTGTCGGATCTTAATGCAGATCAGATACGCGAGTACAGGGGAACTTTAACCGAGCCGGGTAAAAAGGATCCTTATTCGGATCGCTCTGTGGAGGAGAATCTGGCTCTTTTCGAAGATATGAAAGCCGGAAAGTTTGAGGATGGCTCAAAGGTTCTGCGCGCGAAGATAGATATGGCGTCTCCCAACATCAATATGAGAGATCCCATAATCTACCGTATAGCCAGAATGGAGCATCACAACACCGGAGATAAGTGGTGCATTTATCCCATGTATGATTTTGCCCATCCTATAGAGGATGCTATAGAGGGTATTACCCACTCTATCTGCACACTGGAGTTTGAGGATCACAGACCACTGTATGACTGGGTTGTGATAGAGTGCGGATTTAAGAATACCCCGGAGGAATCACCCAAACAGATCGAGTTTGCAAAGCTCTATCTTAAAAATGTTGTTACCGGAAAGCGCTATATCAAAAAACTGGTGGAGGACGGCATAGTGGACGGATGGGACGATCCGAGGCTCGTGTCCATAGCAGGTCTGAAACGCAGGGGCTTCACCGCGGATGCCATCAGGCGTTTTGTGGAGATCAGCGGAATATCCAAGTCCAACTCCGTGGCTGATTACGCTGCCCTTGAATACTGTGCAAGGGAAGATATGAAATTCAAGAGTCCGCGACTCATGGCGGTACTGGATCCGGTAAAGGTTGTGATAGACAATTACCCGGAGGATACCGAGGAAGAGCTGGAGATAGAGAATAACCTGGAAAATGAATCGCTTGGAAAACGTAAAGTGAAGTTTTCAAGGGAGATCTATATCGAGAGAGAAGATTTTATGGAAGAACCTCCCAGGAAATACTTCCGTATGTTCCCGGGCAATGAAGTCCGGCTGATGAACGCATATTTTGTGAAATGCGTTTCTTTCGAAAAGGATGAAACCGGGAAGGTTACGCTGATACACTGTACATACGACCCTGAGAGCCGCGGAGGCAACAGCCCCGACGGACGCAAGGTCAAGGGTACCATACACTGGGTGAACGCAAAGACAGCGGGACATGCCACGGTACGCCTCTATGAGAATCTTGTTGATGAGGAGAAGGGGGTATACAATAAAGACGGTTCTCTGAACCTCAATCCCGATTCCCTTAAGGTTATAGAAGATGCGCTGGTTGAGCCTGCTCTCATGGAGGCGAAGGCTTTCGACGGATTCCAGTTCGTGAGAAATGGATTTTTCTGTGTGGATTATAAGGATTCCGTTCCCGGTAAGCCGGTGTTCAACAGAGTGGTATCATTAAAGAGTTCGTTTAAGTTATAATAGAAAGTTGAGTTTTCAGCAATGCGCAGTTTGGTCATTGCAGGATTGAGGTGGTCGGAATGTCGGAAATACCAGTTACACCGGAAGTGGATTTTATCTTTGATAAGAAAAAGGTATGTCCCGTCTGCGATTCACATTTTACAACAAAAGTTATGAAGAGTTCAAAGGCCAGGAAACTAGGCAGTGATATGGATCTGCGTCCTGTTTTCAAGGATTTTGACTCTATAAAATACGGAGTATGTGCATGCCCTAATTGCGGATATGCGGCTGTGCACAACCAATTTGACCAACTTGGCGGTTTTCAGATAAAAAATATCAAAAAAGATATAGCGGATGCATATCATCCTACCGACAGGAGCAAAGCTTCGGTATATACCTATGACATGGCCATAGAGATGCACAAGCTCGCATATATGAGCGCTTCTTCAAAATTGGCAAAAGATGGGGAAAAGGCTTATATCTGTATGCTCCTGGCATGGCTGTACAGGGGTAAGGTTGAAAATGAGGTCAGCCGCCTGTCCAATGAGGCTGAGCGGACCAGGCTTACAGAAGATTGCAAGAAAAACGAGGAGCGCTTTTACAGGCTTGCATACGATGGTTTTACCAAGGCTGTCATGAGCGAAAATCCGCCGATAATGGGACTGAATCAGGTGACGCTTGATTATCTGCTCAGTTATATGGCATACCATTTTGATGAGGTCGATACCGCAGGAAAGCTCATAGGCGGGGTGTTGACGAATTCATCAGCCTCCCAGAACATTAAAGACAAGGCGTACGATCTCAAGGAGATGATCGTGGCCAGAATGGCTGAATTAAAAAAATAAGAGTATCTACGGAGAATTATTAAATGTCAAACAGAGATGATAATTCCGGTGAAAGACCGAAGCTTCGGCTTGTAAATGATGATGAGGATATCGAGGAGACAGGCGGGATAGGATCCGAACCGGATGAGGATGATATCAGGGTAGACATCATATCTGCGGATGAAGATGAGCCTGAGGAGGATCAGGAGATCCCGGACGAGGCTGATGCAGAAGAACCGTACGAGGACGGTGATGAGCCTGAAGATCCGGAAGAATACGGAGAGGATGATCCTGAAGATCCGGAAGGGGACGATCTGAGTGAACAGGATCCGGAGGAATACGACGAGTCGGATGAAGAATTCGGGGATGATGAGCCGGATGAAGATGATCCGGAAGATGATCCCGATCTTTTACAGTACAAAAAACGCTTGTCAAAGCTTAAGTCCCGCAGGATACAGAAGGTATTGGATATAGTGTTGTATTCAATATTGGGCTTGGATCTTGTATTGGCCATTGTGTTCGTGCTGGGCTTTACGGGAGTGATAAAATTCAAGAACACAAGCGAAGCCATAACATCGGATGATATGATAGCAGCGATGAAGGATGATGACAGCGGCGCGCAGGAGGAAAAGCAGCAAAAGCCCAAAAAAGAAAAGAAAGACAAAGAGGAGATAACCTTTACGATCTCTGCAACGGGTGACTGCACATTCGGAAATGCGCAGGTTCATACATATGAGAACTCTTTTTGCGAATACTATGACAAATACGGTGCGGATTATTTTATGCAGAATGTAAAGGATACATTCAGCGCCGATAATATGACGCTCGTCAATCTCGAATGTGTTCTCACCAACTCTGACAGCATGGAGTCAAAGGACTTTAACCTCAGAGGATATCCGGAGTATACCGCCATAATGACCGGTTCTTCCATTGAGGCTGTTTCACTTGGCAACAATCACACCTACGATTATGGAGAGGCGGGATTAAACGATACAATGAATGCCCTTAAGGAAGCGGGTATAGGTTACGCGTACAAGAACACGGTGGCGACCTTTAAGACATCTGCCGGCATATTGATAGGTGTTGTCAGTGCGGGGCTGCAGAGTCAGACTATTGAGGCAGAGCAGTTTATCTACGACGGTATTGAAAAGCTTAAGAGTGACAAGGTTGATCTAATAATCGCCTGTGTTCACTGGGGCGTTGAAAAGGACTACTACGCCAATGATTATCAGGTGGAAGTGGGACATATGATCATAGATGCGGGCGCTGATCTTGTCATAGGAAACCACCCCCATGTCCTTCAGGGAGTTGAGATCTACAACGGCAAGATAATATGCTACAGCCTCGGAAACTTCTGCTTTGGCGGCAATAAAAATCCTTCAGACAAGGATTCTGCCATATTCCAGCAGACCTTCCATTTTGACAAGGATAAAAAGCTTAAGTCAAAGATCGATGCGCAGTTTATACCGATATCAATCTCCGGATCGGATGACTACAACGATTTCTGCCCCGTACTGCTGAAAAAGAACAGCGACCGGTATGCACAGGTTATCAGCAATCTCAATGATTATTGTGCGCCGATTTCAGACACTATGGTTGGCAACAGAGGAAAGATAAAACTTTCCACCGAGCCGGGCTGATGTTTTTGGCAATTCTGTCAATGATGGAATAGATTTATAAAACTTTTAAATTTCGGCATGCTTTTGCATGCCGTTTTTTTTCAACTTTTTATCGCAGAGGACCGGTATAGGGATCGCAGGTAAAATAATCTTTTGACGATGACAGGATATAATGTTATACTATATGCAGGTGTGTTTTCACCTGCATATTTTTTTACAAGGTTGGTTGTTATTCACAGTCGCCGGGGTTGATCATCAAAACATGCCTGCCGGGAGAGTTGTGGCATACATATGGGGAGGGACATATGGCGGAAGGTTTCAAGGGGATAAAAAAGCCTGATCTGAAGAATATCAGGATGCCGGACATAAAAAGCTTAAAAAAACCGGACATGGGGAAGATAAAGCTTCCCGACATAAAAAAGCTGTTTAACGGCGGTAAAAGCGACAACCATGTTACAAGACTGGACAAGATGAGTGTTTTCCGTATCAGTGTCAAAACGCTGTTGCCCATTTTTTTGCTGGCTGTCGTCAGTATATATGCCAGTCTTTCATCGGTTATGCAGCTCAAGAAGATCCAGGAGCAGAGTTCAAAGGTTACCGCCGAGAGTATAGCAACCCTCGACAGGCTTGACCTGGCGATGGTGGATGTGTATAAGCTTCAGTGCAACATATATTCGCACATTTCCACGGACGCTGAATCCGAGATGGCGACCTACAGGACCAGATCGGAGGAACTGTTTGAGGAGATCAATTCTGTCATGGAGGATTTCTTTGCTGTGGTAGGAGCAGAGGATGATCCCGCATTTAAGAGCACTGTCGAGAAAAAGTTTAAAGATTACCATGATGCTTTTTTCCTCACCATGGACATGAGCGATAAGGGCAAGAAATCCTGGGCGCTTCAGTCGATCCCGACTGCCATACAGGGCGCTGCCGATCAGCTGAGTGAACAGCTTACACTCATGAAGGAGCAGACATCCGACAACATAAATGCCAATATCGATTCGCAGTATCAGAGCTATCTCCGCAGCAGGGGAAAGACTATTGTCATATTTATCATAACTTTGGTAGTCATCATAATAGCTATCCTGATAATACATTTCGGTATTACAAAGCCGCTGCGTCACAATACCAGAAAACTCAGACGTATTGTAGGCGATATTCGTAACGGTAACGGAGATCTTACGGAGAGGCTTTACATCAGGACTACTGATGAAATTGGACTTCTGTTCTCGTACTTTAACGTATTTATCGAGACATTGCAGGATATCCTGCAAAAGATCGTGGATAATTCCAATAACTTAGGCGGCGTTGTGGACAATGTTTTCTCCAGCATCGCCACAGCCAACGGATCTGCCAATGACATATCGGAGTCCATGAGAAAACTTTCCGACACCATGAATAATATCACAGGCACCACCGGCTCCGTTAATGACAGGATCAACGATGCCAGCGGTCAGGTGGATGCTATTTCAGGTGAGACAAAAGCTCTGAATAACTACGCTTCAGAGATGGCTGATCGTGCTCTGAACATGGAAGAGGCAGCCATGGCCAACAAGACCAACACCTCCGAGATGATTCAGAGCATCGTGGAAAAACTGGAGACCGCTATCGAAGAAACCAGGAGTGTCAAGCAGGTAAATGACCTGACGGAAGAGATATTAGAGGTTTCATCACAAACCAACCTGTTGGCGCTGAACGCATCCATAGAGGCTGCAAGAGCCGGGGCAGCAGGCAGGGGATTTTCTGTTGTGGCTGAGGAGATACGAAATCTTGCGGATGTTACAAAAGCCACTGCAGGCAGGATACAGAATGTTAACTCACAGGTTATCGCTGCGGTGGAGGAGCTTGTCAGAACATCGAGATCCGTTGTGGATTATCTCAATGAGACTATTATGCCGGATTATGATAATTTCGTTGCCATGGGCGAACAGTACAGGGATGATGCCGTATATGTCAACACTACGATGGAAGGTTTCGAGAACCGCACTGATACTTTGATGTCCATGATGGAAGATGTGGCACGTTCGGTAAATGCCATAACCGATGCCATCCGGGAGTCGGCAGAAGGTGTCAGCAATGCCACAGAGAATACTGCAAGTCTGGTTGTGGATATTGAGAATGTTGGAACCGAGATGGACAACAACAAGCGTATAAGCGACCATCTCAAAGCAGAGGCGGACAGATTTTCAGTATTATAAAAAATGCAAAAAAATACTTGTTAGAAGCGCCTAAAAATGGTAATATATCCCTGTGCGCGGACAGGTGTATCTTTTCGCCACAGGATATATGAGTTTCACAAGAGTACGATAGTTGGAAAAGGAGGGTTTTTCCCGTGAGATTGGTTACTCGCTCAGATTTTGACGGATTGGTTTGCGGAGCATTATTGCTGGAGGCAGGCATTGTGGATCATTGGAAGTTCGCTCATCCCAAGGATCTTCAGGACGGGCTTGTTGAGATCAATGAAGACGACTGCCTTGCAAATGTTCCTTATGTTGAGGGATGCGGGCTTTGGTTTGATCATCATTCAAGCGAGTTTGAGAGAAATCAGCTTGAAGGAAAATATAAAGGCGAGAGCCGCGTAACACCCTCGTGTGCGCGTATCATATATGAGTACTATGGCGGCGCGGAGCGTTTTCCGGGCTTTGAGGAGATAATGGATGCCGTTGATAAGGTGGATTCCGGAAACCTCACCATAGATGACGTTATGAATCCCAAGGGATGGATATTGATCGGATTCCTGATGGATCCCCGTACCGGACTGGGACGTTGGAGACAGTTCAGGATCCCCAATTACAAGCTTATGGAAGAGCTGATGGTGAAGTGCCGTCAGTGCTCTACGGCAGAGATCCTGGAGATGGAAGACGTCAAAGAGCGTATAGATGTTTATATGGAGCAGACCGAGAAGTTCAAGGAGATGGTAGCGGCACATACCCGCACAGAGGGTAATGTCATTATTTCCGATCTCAGGGGTGTTGATCCTATATACACCGGCAATCGTTTCATGATCTATTCAATGTATCCGGATCAGAATATTTCTGCATGGATCGTATCCGGAAAAGGCGGAGAAGGCTGCTCGGCAGCAGTGGGTTACAGCATCTTAAATCGCACAGCTACACTTGATGTTGGCAGTCTCATGCTCAAGTACAACGGCGGCGGTCACAAGAAGGTGGGCACATGTCAGTTCTCTGATGAGAATATGGCAACCGAACTTCCGAAGATGCTGGATGAGCTTTGTGCCATGGCAAATGCCTGATCTTAAGAACGGTATAATATTACGGGGTTGGCAGTGGTCAGCCCCGTTTTTGAATGTTAACCCGGTGACTGTTTTACGAAATAGGAGATATCATGTATAACTCGTTTGCATATGTCTATGATGAATTCATGGAGAATGTGCCATATGAGCGCTGGGCGAAGATGCTGGCGGATATTCTGAGAGGGGATGGCATAGAAGACGGTCTACTGCTCGACCTGGGCTGCGGTACCGGAACCCTTACCCGGCTGATGGCTGATCTTGGTTATGATATGACGGGAGTGGATCTTTCTGCTGATATGCTGTCTGTTGCAAGAGAGTATGAGATGAATCTGCAGGATGATGCGGAGGTTAGGTATGATCCGACAGCAGATTCGGAAATCCGGGACGGTGACTTCGATAATGAGGGCGAGGATGAACCCCGGGTTAAAGACGGAGACAGAAGCGGGATACTGTATCTTTGCCAGGATATGCGCGAGTTTGAGCTGTACGGCACGGTAAGGGCTGTATACAGTCTCTGTGACTGCCTTAATTACATAACGGAATATGATGATCTTGTGCAGGTTTTCAAGCTGGTCAATAACTACCTGGATCCCGGAGGACTTTTCATTTTTGATATGAATACCATTCACAAGTTTTCTGAGGTGCTGGGAGACAGGATCTTTGCCGAGAACGGTGAGGATGCAAGCTTTATCTGGGACAATCACTATGACGAAGACACCCGCATCAACGAATATGATCTGACATTGTTCATTGAAGAGGAGGATGGCAGATACATCAGAGAAACAGAGCTTCACCGTCAGAAGGGATACAGTATCGATGAGGTGAAGAGAGCTCTTGACACTGCGGGGCTTGTTTTTTTGAAGGTCAGTGATGAGGATACCGGGGCAGAGGTGACAGATGAAACCGAGAGGGTTTTGTTTATCGCAAGAGAGTCCGGTAAATGATTTTACGTTACTATTCACAGCCACTTTACATACATTCTACAGGCTCGCCATGACATCGGCAATCTGCGAAGCCAAGCT
>JAFYAD010000334.1 GCA_017540915.1 Lachnospiraceae bacterium | reverse complement strand
TGATCAGGTATATCACTATCACCGTCACCGGTGCACAGGTCTTCATCACCCTCGGATCCGGGATTCTGTCCGCCAGCATGAAAGCAGCATCCACCGGCACCGCAAGAACCGCCACCATGAACATGAATATAACACTGATGAGTCGCGGCGGATCCACGAGGAACGGCAGTCCCAAAAACCTTGCGCTGTACATTCCCGAGAGGATGAGAAACGCCAGCACTGTCCCTATATAGCCTGCAAAATAATCCACCGGGATTCCGGATTTCTTCCGGAATCTCAATACAAGGATCACTAACGTACCGCCAATCCCAATAGCCATGGCAATGACGCAGGCGGCAGCTATGACCGGCGCCCTCCCGGCGCTGAATATTCCCTCGAAAGCCACACTGTAGATCCAGTCCAGTACCATTGCGGGATTAAAGGTATACCCTGTGTCTTTTCCCATCACGCCCATGGCCCACGCAATGGAACCCTGAAAATCAAAGCCCGAAACAAAGGCTATGCCCATGGGTATGGCTGCCATCACAAGGCCCGAAAAGGCTATCACTGCCATGGGCACCAGTCTCTTTGGATCAAAGAATCTCACGGCAAAGGGGATCACGAAAGCAACGAATATGAAAAAGGTTATTATGGTGGGATAAAAATGCACACACAGTGTCACTGCAAGTCCCATCATGAAAATATAAAGGTCCTCATTCCAGTATCCGTATTTTATCCTCTCCACCCGGTTCTCTGTGCTGCGGAAATACCGTATCCCGTAAGCAATACACAGGAACATGGCATAGAAAGCGAACTCCTGAGGAAGGGAATACATCAGTCTGGACATGGATGTCACGCCGTCACGGCTTGCGATATCCAGCATCATGAACAGTGACATGGCGATAAGCGGCGTATATCTGTTTTTGAATATCTCGCAAAAGAAGAGATACATGGACAAAAACAGTGTTATGATATGCGGGCTGGCCACAAGCCTCATCACGCTGTACGTATTGATCCCGAAAGCCGTCCTCACCGCATATACAAAACAGTGCATACCCTCAGGATAAATACCGCCGCTGAATATCTTTCCTTTCACCAGACCGTAAACCCACTCTGTATGGGTGTAAAGATCCGTAAAACCATACCCGAAGCTCTTGAACAGGCCAAAGCTGAAATACCTCAGCGTCACTATGAGAAGCAGCGCAAACCACACATACTCCGCAACATGTCCTCTGGTCTTTTCTTCCGCGAATACAAAAAAATCTTTGATCCTGCTTTTTTGCTTGTCGAATCCGTGGGCGATGAGAGACTTAAAGCCCATGGATCCTCTGAGATAGTACTCCGTCTTCTGCATTGCATCATACGGCAGTCCGAAGTTTTTGATCCAGCCGTATATAAAGACTCCGTAAAAAAACAGGTTGAAGGTAAATCCGTTCAGGATCCTGAGTAATCCCAGCATCATTATGACAACGTTCAGTAACACCACCATGGTAGTGCTGCAGAATGCCATCACAAATCCGGCTTTTCTGTTTCTCAGATACTTTCTGAAGACAACATAAGGCCAGAGATACATTACCAGCATGTATCCCGCAAAGACACGTATATATTCCCATATCCAGTAAAATGAAACGCTTAACTTATCCATCTTATCTTCCCGGCGCGATTATTTTTTCAGGCTTCCCGCAAAAACATATCCCTTCCCGTCGCTCACATTCGAAAAAAATACTCTCTCTCTCAGATCCACAGTGTCCGCACACACAAAAATATCTCCGAAGCATCCGTCCTTCAGCGGGAAAACATAGCATTTTGTCTCTTCCGGCGTTATATCGGATACGATATATGAAGCAAGGCTTACACTCTCTCCCGTTTCCGAAACAAGATGCATTTCTATAGGGACATAAGGTTTTGAAAACCCTTTATTCTCCACATATATCATCAGTTTTTTATTCTTGTATGCCACTTTTTTTATAACATATCTGTATCCCAGATTCTCTGAAAGGTAAGTGAAGGCATCTGTTCTGTAACCGTCACAGGATACACTCACCTTCTTCAGATGATCGTACATCGCCATGTCATAGTCCCGGTTGAGATACGTGATATGCCTTTTTTTCAGCATATCCGTCAGCACCTCAGGTTTTTGGCGACCGGCAAATCCGGTGCCGTACACCATCTCCCCGCCATAGGGTGAAGTATTACTGACGTTAAAGATGATCTGCTCATCTCTTTGGCTTCTGTCACTTCGTATGGTACCAAGCTCCGTCTCATCCGCCAGCATGGCATCATTAAACAGTATGGGACGAACATTCCCCCTGACAGGCAATAATTCCTGCTGTGAGGGCTTTCTGACCGCAATATCCACTCCCGATCCCGACATGACATCATATATTTTTTCCAGGAAAGAGCTGTCCGCATATCTGGTGGAATGCATCTCTCCCCAGTCACCCACCAAGAGCCCCTGATATACAAAAATATGACTCTTATACTCCCGTATGAGGTCCGCCAGCGCCCGGGCATGGGCTAACACCAGCCCTATGCGGTCAGGCTCACGCATCATCCCCCTGCCGTCATGATCGTAAGAAAATCTCAGGATCAAACGCTTATCTTTGGAGATAAAATAATCCATGACAGAGCGTATCGCCTCAATATCACCATCATCAAGTGCTCTGTCTTTACAACATGCTATATCTATGACTAACAGCACCAGGCTCACCCTCGACAGATCGACACCGTCAAACTGTCTGAGATCACACGCTCCAAGCTCTGCATAAAACAGCTTATAAAACCCTCTGCCGGGGTTTACGGGAATATCATGCGACTCGGCAACCGAACTGCACTTAAATCTTTTGCCAAATATCATCTCATCCTCCGTCCCGGTCTTCTCTTCCCGTTTATCACGGCCCGCGGAATTTCCACCGACATCTTCAGCATATACAGTATCGGCTTTAATCCCGAATGCATACTGTCGCCTTCTTTTCTCTCATGCATGACCGCAGGGATCTCCCTGACCTTAAAGCCTGCCAGCAGCATCTGTATCAGTATGTTGGCATCCGGATAATCATCATCAAAACGCCCGGGCAAGGTGTAATATTTGTACGCCCGCCTGCGTATTATCTGAAGTCCGCTGGTGGGATCCGATATAAAACTTCCGGTTGCAAGTCTTATCATCAGGGAAAAAAAACGGATCGCCGTGAGCTTCAAAAAAGAAACCCGGTAAGCGACACTGCCCTCCATAAATCTCGAGCCGATAATGATATCCCAGTGTTTTCCGTCTTTATCCCGCTCCCGTGACGCATTGATGAGAGTACGTATATTGCTCACATCATGCTGTCCGTCCGCATCCATCTGAAGCACCTGTCCGTAACCGCGAAAATAAGCATACTTGTAGCCGGCTTTCAGCGCACTGCCATATCCCCTTCGTGATGTATTGTCTATATACGCGTAGCCTCGGTCCACAACTTCTCTGACTGTCGCATCCTCCGATCCGTCATTTATCACCAGAAGATCTGCCACATCCGTAATACCGCAGTTTTCTATATCGTCTAAAAGCCTTCCGATGTTTTTGTCCTCGTTGTATGCAGGTATCAGTATCAGTATTCTGTTAAGGTTTTTTTTCACATCTTTTGTCATGGCTCTAATTCATTTGCTATAGCTTTCGCCGCCTCTGTAACATCATATCTTACGGGCACTATTTCCTTACAGTCTTTAATAGGCTCCCGGTTTCCCTCTGTATCTGTAACCACGGCCCGTTTGCCGAGTATCAGGGCTTCCTGCAGTGCCAGACTTTTACCCTCAAAGCGGCTCAGATGAACATAAAGATCACAGGCTGCCATGTAGGGATATGGGTTGTCCACCGATCCGCAGAGTACAAAGCTGTCCCCTAAATCGAGACGGTCTGCCAGCTTTTCAAGTTTCCTACGTTCTTCACCCTCGCCAAAAACATACCAGCGGATACCAACACCGTCATCCAAAAGTCTCCTGCAGACATATGCACAAAAATCCACAGACTTTTGCGGGGTCAGCCTCATGACTGATACCAATATCTTCGCATCATCCCGGCGGGCAAGCTTAAGAGATTTATCCAGCGCTTCAAATGTCAGCGGCTCCGACGACATTTTCAGGATCCTGTCGCCATCCGGCGTATTATGAAAAATCTCTGTTTTATCCCAACACTCCGGATGTACCTTCAGAAACGAATCCTTTACTTCACCGGAGACAGCATATATTTTGTCCATCCTGTCATAGCAGTCTCTGTCCAGCTTTGCCGTGTAGCCCGCCCTGAGGTAATCCACATGGATCAATGCCACCTTTCTGAGCGCACGGACATGATCAGCGACATAATACGTGGACCCGCCTTCCAGAAAAGCCACCGCAAGGTCGTATTGCTTTCCGCTGAAAGGTGCGCCGTCCGATAAGACTCTCCACAGAAGTTTATCCCACTGTATGCCTTTCAGTCCTTTATGTCTTACCACATCCAACAGGTTATCCAGTATATAAAAAGCATTCTTTAACACAGATCCCCTGTGAAGCGAATACCATGCCACACGCTTTGCCAGTTTTCTCCTGCCGCCGGAATCCAGTACGGAGCTGTCATCGTACTGTCTGTTCAGCAAGTGAACATTTTGCGGAAGCTTATGCACCATCTCTCCCTGACCTGTCAGAACGAAAAGACTGATCCGGACATCTCCCGGCATACGCCTTAACAGATCCGTCAGCATGGTCTCGGCGCCGGCCCGCCCCAGGGTATTTATAACCACCAGTATGTTGCGCATTTTATCCCCTTTTACTATCAGGCGTTTCTCTCATAAACCTTATTTGACGGCCTGCTGCCCTCGCCTTTTTCCATCAGTTTTCCGTTGCAGAAAATATGATAATCAAGCTCACGCTCAATATAACGCAGTCTGAAATAAGCATATATAAACGCGGCTATGGATCCTGCCATGGGTCCGATACCGTACCAGACCGGAGGCAGCGTCGTTCCCCACAGCGCAAACACGAAGGTCACACAGACGAATATCAGAGACGTGAACAGGGAACCGTTGAGATCGTTGTAGTAATACAGGAATATGATCTCGGCATACATTAAGAACAGCACGAAATACCCCGCTGCAAGACATGGGTAGATCTTCATGACCATGCCTCCGAAACCGAGCCTCGGCAAAAATATGGTGCAGAACAAAAAGATGACCACCGACACAATAAACTGTATTCTCACCAGATTCATCAGCTCATCCGTCAGCTGCTCAAACATCCTCTTTTTGTTTTTTTCGATGTCGATACCGCGCCCGCCTATGACGGCCTCCGAGTACATTCTGTATCTCTCGTGAAAATGCATCTCCACCCTGGATATGAAGATCACGGTGGCGGAGATATTGGTGAACATTGCAAGACAGGTAGCCATGTCGTAGGTCTGCATACTGACAAAACTCTTCCTCACTATCATGTGCATGTCCGTGGACCAGAATACGAAATTGTGGATATACAGTCCCAAAGTGTACAGAAAATTGGTGAATACAAGCTGCCAGTATTTTTTGAAATATACCAGAACCGTTCTGTACTCACCGCTGTTCTCCCTGAAATAGCTCTTCACCTGGGCGAACTCCAGCGCTCCTGTAAGTAAAAACCCCAGATCCAAAGACACCAGCATTGCAAAAGCCACATCCACCTTAAACAACCTGGCCAGTATCACCGCCATCAGCACCGACAATGTCATCCCGCATACAAAGAACAGGGATATCCTGCCGTATTCCTTACATATGGACAGATATAACATGGTATAAAACACGAACATCAACAGTATATATCCGAAAAATCCGGCGAAAACATAGAGGGCATCAACCTTGCCCACATAGTATTCATGAACGCAGAACACTGCCCCGAGAGGCGCGCTTAACAAAACGTTTAAGAAAAGACCGATATAATAACAGGGCATTATCCGGTCGTACCTCTCCTCGTAGATAACGTCGGAAAGATACCTTGATAACACCGCGTTGAAAGGCGAAGCCGTGAGCAGGGCGAAGATGAATATATATAATACCGTGCAGGAATACAGCTCTCTGGCTGCGTAGCCGTAGGACGCATATCCCACCAGAAGCTGCATTATGATGACCGCCGCAATGACCACCACCATGGGGGCGATGGTTATCATGGAACTGTATCCGAATCCCCACAGATCGGCTATTATGGAATTTTTACTGTATATCTTGTTAAGCCTTACTCCTACGCCTGCCATGACGATCCCTCTCTTCTCATTATGGTCCGGTCAATCCTCATTAGTATCCAAAAAGTCTGTAAATCTGAGTATATTTCTTTTTCATATCCTCGAGTCTGTAATAGCTGTCCGCGCGCCTGTATCCGTTCTCTCCCATGGTAAGGCGCATATTTTTGTCCTCAGCCATGCGCACCATGGCATCAGCGATCTCCTCAACATTCATGATGTGCGTCAGAATACCCGCCTCACCGAACTCATCTCCCTCCTCGCCGAATATGAGTCCGCTGCAGTTTCCCACATCCGTGGCGATCACCGGAACGTGCGCCGCGTAGCTTTCCAAAATGGTGAGTGGCTGGCCTTCACTGATACTGGTCAGTATTGTGACATCCATCCTGCCTATATATTCCTTTGTATTGATCCTGCCTGTGAATATCACATCCTTTACATTCAGAACATCCACAAGCTCAACACACTCTTTGGCATAAGTCTCGTCCTCCTCCATAGGTCCCATGATCCACAGCTTCAGACGACTGTATCTTTGCTTTGCATAGGCAAAAGCCCTGATCATGGTCTTGACGTCCTTTATGGGAGTGACTCTGAGCACCGCACCAATGTTAACCCAGCCCTCGTCCTCGGGCTGTTTTCCCGGCACCGCCGCAAATCCGTCCACGTCTATTCCGTTGGGAGTTATCCATATTTTCTTTGGATCGCAGCCCAGCTCTGTCTGAAGTCTTTTGGCATGACCGAAAAGACAGGTCACTATCCCCGCATCCCTGTATGCAAGATGGGACATTTTCTTAAACTGGTCTATCCAGATGTTTTTATATACACCCTTGACCCAGGATGCCTTCAAAAGCTCCTCCTCGCGCTCTCTGGTGTATATACCGTGCTCGGATACCAGAAGCTTACTCCCGTAAAAATGCTTTGCCATGCTGCCCAGAACACCCGCATATCCCGTTGCCACGCAGTGATACAGATCCGCCTTCGGTATCTCCGTCTTCATACACAGCAACAGAGGCAGATATATTGACCTCAATGTCCACAGGAAGTCCGAGAAAACAACGTAATAGTAATCCCTGTAATACAGTTCTTTTACGATATCGTAAAAATCCGGTCCCATCAGGATCTCATCCACCGACACTCCCGGACTGCTGATATACTCAAAAAGGCATTCCCAGTCAACCTTATAATTTAAGACTATACTGCGCAGAGCATTGTATTCCCGCTCTCCCATCCGCTTTATCTTCCTGTTCCTGCCGGGTTTATCGTAGTTTTTGTCATCGAGGTATGCCTCGTATACGGCAGAAACATTCTGCGGCAGTTCATAGACAAACTTGCCGCTCATGGAGCGGTTTGCGATTATGGCCAGCACCACAAAATCTATATCGGGGAAAGATTTTATCATGCTGTTGATCCACCCCGACACACCGCCGGTAACATAAGGATAACAGCCCTCCGCCACTATGCAGACTCTCATCTCATCATCCCTCCGCTTTACGTATGGAATACCGGCTGTGGTCATCATCGCTTTCCACGGTAATGACAACCATGCTCTTCTTTGCATGGATCAGATATGCATCTTCCTCCAGCTTCCTGTAATCTCCTCCGGTGATACCGGTAACATTCTCTCCATGGGTCCTCAATATAAACCAGGCATCCGTCTTCTTGTTGCCGGTGACAGAGAAATGTATCTCATCTTCAACCCTGAAGTCGGTATAATCAAGGTTCAGGAAATTCCTCACCCTGTAATCGCTCTCTGATATGGTGGTATAATCAAAATCGTCATATCTGGTCCAGTATGAGGACAGATAACCGTTTACCTTAGGGAAATAGCTCTCCCAATAATCTTCCCCGCTCTCGGGCCACACCACGTTCAACATGTTGACGGCAACATTCTGATACCCTAACGCAGTGATCAGGCTCTTTGCCTTAAGATCCTTTGAATACATGTAGTCCCAGGCATCATTGGTGACCTTCTGAACCGTGATCCTGTCATCATAAAACGACAGCAGCTTTCTGTCATCGTCCTCCATAAGGCAGACGGTACGCAGATCTCCCAGCTTTCCGCTTCTCAGCTCGTCCTTAAAGCCCTCCGGCATCTTCTCAAAGAAAGCTGCGGCGAAATGGTATCCGATACTGGTATTATCCCAGAAAGAACTGTCTTTCTCTATTTTATCGCTAAATCCGAGACCGCCGATGGTGGAATAGGATTTGCCGGCCTCGGCTCCGGATTCTTTCATCTGCGCAAGGTAATACTCCAGATTTTCATCCGAGGGCTCAACCTCATCATCATAATCCAGCTGTGTATTAAAAAAACAGGTCATCTTAAGATCATTATTGTTTTTGGCCATAGCCAGGATATCGGGCCACATGATGTCCCTGAATGTGTCCTGGAAATTTCTGGCATATATCTCTTTTATCTTCTCCTCATTTTCCGGCGCCAGATACGGAAAATCCGTCATGACAAAATTCCGGGCGTTTACCACCGGGTACAGATAGTAGTCGGATCCTTCGTAAACAAAAGAATCCAATATGCCAAAGCCCGTCTCATCCTTCATGAAATCTCCGCAAACGCAGAAGACAAAACCGTTTTTGTAGGTATTTCTCCACATCAGTCTCGGGAAATACTCACTGCCGTAAGTGTTTTCATCAAGATCCCCCACCGCATAGGTCTTCGTACCGGTCTCTGCCGAATACCAGGGTATCATAAGATCCAGATCCATGAACTTGCTGCTGTCTCCCGCATTCTCCTCGTACAGGATCTCTCCTCCCAGCAGAAAACCGTCATATAACTGCACCGCGGTAACATGGCACATGGGAGATATAACGTATCTTATCCCCAGCAGCTCCTGTACGTATTCATTGTTGCTGATGGTGTTATACTGCGGGATCCGGCAAAATATAATGTTTTTGCCCTCCTGCGCAAAGCTGTCCAGAATATCGGACATGTTATCATTTATATTCACCGTCTCTCCGTCTATCAGGATGATGTCTATCATGGATATATCCGAGAGATTCTTTACCTCGGCTGCGCTCACCGCAGTAATATTTCTCTTGGTGTAATAACACCATTCCCTGACGGTCTTGTAAACTTCGGTTCCCTTGTCCCCTATGAAAAGACAATCCGGATCCCCTGACGGTTTCCATCTGTCCTCTCCACCTGTCACTTTATTTGTAGTATATGAATTCACGTCAAATTCATTTCTGTTATCCTTTACCACCTGAGAAAACTGAAACAGAAAGAAAATAACGCACATCATCAGGACCATGGAAATAAGATTTCTCTTAGTTATCATCTGAAAGCCCTCAAAAACTCCAATGTCTCGTTATCTATTACCACCGTAGAATTCTGCAACGCAGATACGACGCTGAAAAACTCCTCCGTCCTGCCGGTATTGAAAAACAGCTTCATCTTGCAGGTATAAGCGGGAAGGCTGTCCGGGTGATCCTTCACAAGCCTGTCACACCATTTTTCACACAGCTCATATTCATGCACGTTCAACAGCATAATGCAGAGTATTTCCATGAGCTCAGCGCTCATGTTGCTGTTGTAATCTCCGTACATATCCGAGCAGATCCGCTCCATAAGTCTGACATACTCAGCGGTCTCACGCTCGGAAAACACATTTTGCTTTAATATGGTGTTCATATAAGTGATAATGGACTCTCCCAAAACCTGCTTATATGTTCCGTTCGGTGTTTCAAAATATTCCTTTTTCCTGAGTTCCACATTCAGTCTGAACTCATTAACCGCATCCTGCAAAACCGAGGCTGCGTAGTGGGCAGTCTCCGAATCCCTGCTGTTTAACGCAAGGGATATGGCGCCCAAAAACTCCATGGTCTCGCCCCTGACTATGCTCATCATCAATTCCCTCAGGTTTGCATTGTCCGTAACCTCTATCGCTTCCTCTAAAGACACAAGGTTCTTTTCCCTGCTCTCCTCCGGTGCCGATGCAAAATGCGTTCTGTCCTTGCTGAAGACCACGTCCGCCAGATCCACCGGCTCATTGAAAAATGTCTTCTGAAGAAAATCTGCCAATCCGAAAAACAGAACACCTGCCACGGGACACAACAGCATTACCACCGCTTTTATAATAACGCCGCGCCGTTTCTCACGTTTTCTGTACAATATCAGATACACACAAACGGCTATAAGATTGAGGATCAACAGGATTATCATGATAATATCCTGACTACTCATAATCCCAGACTATCTCACTTTCTATACCATTAACCTGCAAACGGTCTACCACCATCCGCGCCTCATCCGCCGTCGTGTTTGAAAGCAGGGCATAAAGCTCTCCTTTCATAGTGCCGAGATAATCACTCGTACGGAACATCGGACCTGCTTTCTCCGCTGTTTTGGCAATAGACTCGCCCTCACTGTATATATGCAATACCACAACCTCTGTAATATGCTTTTTCTCTGCAGCAAGATATGCACGGATCAGCTGCTCAAATGCATCAGATGACAGAATGTTGGTCTCCGATTCATACCTCTCTTTTTCGAGCGCCAGAAGATATCTGTTGGCACGCATGATGGATTCCCTGATGAGGGAACAGATTATCACAAGCTGGTTTGCCTCTCCCAATGACATGCTCTCCCATGATATATCCCACACCATGAAAATATTCTGCATCATACCCGCATCATCGAAGATGGCATAAGCCATCATGGGAAAACCCTCTTTAAGCGTTTTGTTTATATACACTTTCTTTTCGACGATGGTCTCAAAAAACTCTCCTGTGTCCGAATACTTAAAGGAATTTCCAAAGCCTTTAGCCTTCTCAGAAGTATAAGAAAAAAGCCTTGCGTAAGGTCCATTGGACACCGTATAGATCGCAACGCTCTCACTGCCTAACAGATCGGCTATTATCTCCGTGGCGTAGAACAGAACCTCGGCGGCGCTGTACTGGTTGAGAGCAGATGTGATCTTGTAAATTCTGCCCACACTGTCATTCTGATTTACGACCTGAACCTCCAGTGCATCCTTTATCCTCACGTTACTGCTGTTGATATCCGATATATCCCTCAGCTGATGTGACAAGAACTCATTTTCCGACTCGCTCTCTCTCTTCAGCTTATTCAGCTGATCGTGCATATAACCCACCGCAAGTCCCAGTATAAATATCTGCGCGATCCAGACATATGTATTCGTATCTATGAGGACCTCAAATCCCGACCTGTCGTACATCTGCCTGAAACAGAATCCGAAAACAGACAGTACTGCCGAAAATGTCGCCTGCTGCTGTCCGAACACTATTGCAAACAGCAATACGTAGATAAGATACGGATCCAGATTTGCGAAGTAATCGCTCCCTTCCACGTGATTATTTAAAATAAAGAAAGGGATAAAAGCCAGAAGATTTTCTATGAATGGGAAGGCAATTCCCACAAAAAGCCTTAAGTTTTTTCCAAGTCTCTCATACCATTTAAGCTTTGCCTCTTCTCCGTACACATAAATACCCTGCTCACTCTTGATACGGAGTACCGTCTTCTCGATAAGCTTTTCATTATCACAGTAATAGTTTCCGCTGAACTCTTTTCTGAATCTTTCACCGGAGAGAACGGTATCACCCGGGACGTCACTGATACTGACGAGGCGCACCTCGCCATCCAGATTCCGGGCTATCTTCCGGGCCAGCTCTCCCTCAGTCAGAACATTGCCTGAGGAAATATGATAAACCGCATACCTGTGCATATCCGCGTTTATCAGCTTATAAATATACTCCACGGCATCCGCCTCATATAACAGAGAGATCCCGTGTTCCCTGCGGATAGTTATCTGTCCGTCAGTCAAACCCTCGATACAGAATTTACATACCGGATTGTCCACATCCTTCCTGTCGGTGGGAACAGAGTACATATGATCGAGCCTTACAGTCACGATATCCAGCCCCTGAGTCTGCCTGTATCTCTCACACATCTCCTCAGCCTCGGTTAGCACCAGACCTTTGAAGGAAACCGCATTCTGCGGTTCGTCCTCCTTTATCTCACCGGTCCTCGACGTACCGTAAACCTCATGGCTGGATATGTATATAAAGCGCCCCTTCTGCTTGGCAGCGTAAGCCATCAGAATGTTGGAGAAGGCCGACATATATCTCACGGAGTCGGACTCCTCATTTCGCCAGTTGAAATTCGTGTCGTAAGCTCCCATGAATACCACCACATCAAAGCTCACACTCTCGAACAGCTCATGCATGGCATTGCTCTCGTAGCCTATGTTATAACGCTCAAAAACACGCTGGTATTTGGAGCTGTCATATCTGTGCCCCGTCAAAAGATAGATCCGGGCTTTTTCCTTGTTCAGTTTATTGATCAGGCTGTTTGCAAAATTACCTGACCCTCCTATCAGCAATATATTCATTATGTCCTCTTGTACGTTATGTAAGCGCGCAGGGTATATCCGAAAAATCCGCATCCCATCGCACCAGTGTATCAAACAGCTGCGTCAGATCCTCATCGATCATGTCACATGTCGGTTCATTATCGAACGCGGCACATATGTCATTTAATATATCGGCTTTTTTTCTGAAAAAATGACCGTTCCCGTAAGAAGAACTTAATGCAGTCAAAAAAAG
>JAFYAD010000333.1 GCA_017540915.1 Lachnospiraceae bacterium | reverse complement strand
TGGAATGGGTATGTACCACACCGCCGATACAGGGATATTTTTTGTACAGCTCAATATGAGTCGGCGTGTCCGAACTGGGATTTAAATTCCCCTCAATGCGGTTGCCATCCAGATCCATCACCACCATGTCTGCGGCTGTCATAGTCTCGTAATCCACGCCGCTTGGCTTTATGACAAAATATCCGCTCTCCCTGTCTATACCGCTGACATTACCCCAAGTATATGTCACAAGTCCTCTTTTGGGAAGCTCAAGGTTTGCCCGGAAAACTTCTTCTTTTAATTTTTCTAACATGTTATCTCCTCTCTGTACGGTCTGACGTTTGATTTGTCAATACCTTTCTGTTCACAGCCACTCTTTCGGAAATTCAGATCTCAGAACACTTCAGACGCTCTCTTCTCAACTTCCACAAGTGCTTTGTAGCTCTCCATGTACTTGTCAAATCCCTTCACCATAGCCTCATCAGGCTGAACAGTGCTCGTGTTGACACTTGCGAAGACACGGCTGTTAAGATAATCCGACAGGGACTCTCCGTCTTTTTTATATATCATGTAGGATGCGAGGATCGCCATTCCCCAGGGACCGCCCTCGCCTGCGTTTTCCATGACTGAAACCGGCGCATTCATGGCAGCGGAGAGTACTCTCTGCCCTACTCCCGGAGTCTTAAAGAATCCACCGTGTCCGTAGAGCGTATCAACCTGAACTCCCTCTTCCTTGAACAGGATATCGCAGCCCGCTTTTAAGGATGCCAGTGCTCCGTAGAGACATGACCTAACGAAATTAGCGAGAGTAACATTTGCATCCGGTGTTCTCACTATCATGGGACGTCCCTCCGAAAGACCTACCACCGGCTCTCCCGATACTGTATTGAAGTTGATGATGCCGCCGCAGTCAGCGTCGCCTTTTTCGGAATTCTTAAACAGGAGTGTAAACACATCTCCCGCATCCATCTCATGACCGGAAAGCGCTGCAAACTCCCTGAAGAGACCTGCCCATGCGTTTATATCCGAGGTGCAGTTATTGCAATGAACCATGGCAACCGCATCTCCCGAAGGAGTAGTCACCATGTCAAGCTCCTCATGGCGTTTCTTCAAAGGCTTATCCGTAACTACCATGGCAAAAACACTGGTTCCTGCGGAAACATTACCTGTCCTGACGCCAACGGAATTTGTGGCTGTCATACCCGTACCTGCATCACCTTCCGGCGGAGCTATGAGTGCTCCTGCCTCCAGCTCACCGCTCTCATCCAAAAGACGAGCGCCGTCGGCTGTGAGTACGCCTGCCTTCTCTCCTGCAGGCAGAACCTTCGGCAGTATCTTTCTGATATCCCAATCGTATTTTTTTACATCATCGAGGGAAGCAAACTTATCCAGCATTCCCTCATCAAACTGTACTGTAGTGCTGTCTATGGGGAACATACCGCTGGCCTCTCCGACACCCATGGCACGCTCTCCCGACAGTCTCAGGTGGATATAGCCTGCCAGGGTTGTGAGATAGTCGATTTTCCCCACATGATCCTCACCGTTCAGTATCGCCTGATACAGATGTGAAATGCTCCAGCGCATCGGTATATTGAAATCAAAAAGATCAGACAAAAATGCTGCTGCTTTTGCGGTGTTGGTGTTCCTCCAGGTTCTGAAGGGTGCAAGAAATTCTCCGTCTTTGTCAAGAGCGACGTAACCGTGCATCATACCGGAAATACCGATGGCAGCCAGTTTCTTTACGGAAATACCGTATTTTTCCTTAACTTCGTTTTTCATTGATGCGTAACAGCTCTTAAGACCTGTCAGGATGGCATCAAGACTGTAGGTCCAGAGTCCGTTTTCGTAAGCGTTCTCCCAATCATGAATGCCCACAGCCAGGATCTTGTGATCCTCATCCGTCAGCACTCCCTTGATACGGGTCGAACCGAACTCAATGCCCAAAACTGCTTTTCCATCTTCGATGAAACCCTTGATCTGTTCTACCGTCTTCTCCATTTTTTTCTCCTTATTATGCTGTATTGTGTCTGTTCAGAAGGTTAACACCGGTGCATTGTCAGCACCCACTCCAACCGTTCCTGCAACAAAGCACCCGGCTTTGCTGCTATGACATTGTGATTTCCGAAACATTGGTAAATCCGTGTCTTGCCATATACTCTTCTATCCCGTCTATGATATCAAGACAGACATCCGGTTTACCGAAGGTTGCACAGCCTACAGACACAAGGCTTGCCCCCGCCAGCAGCATCTCTATGGCGCTCTCAGTATCATACACGCCACCGCCGCCTATTATGGGGATATTCACGCTCTTTGCCACCTGATAGCA
Organism: Lachnospiraceae bacterium; assembly: GCA_017540915.1. The sequence continues at coordinate 842 of JAFYAD010000333.1, read as the reverse complement.
CATTCTCACAGCTATGGGATGTATGGCGGGTCCCGATAAACCTCCCGTAACATTGGCTAACAACGGCTTTCTCCTCTCAATGTCGATCTTCATACCTGTAACGGTATTTATCAGCGAGATCGCATCTGCCCCCGCTGCCTCCACAGCTTTTGCGATAGAGCATATATCTGTCACATTGGGTGTCAACTTTACTATCAAAGGTTTCCTGCACACGCTCTTCACCTTCGATACAACCTCCGATGCTGCCGCGAGATCCGTGCCGAATCCAATACCGCCCTCTTTGACATTGGGACATGAAATATTAAGCTCGAACATGTCCACAGACTCATCATTTAACCGCTCAGTGACAGCAACGTATTCATCCACCGTATGTCCGCAGAGATTCACTATCTTAACCGTGTCATACTGCTGTAAAAAAGGGATATCCCTTGAGGCAAAAAGCTCTGCCCCCGGGTTCTGTAAGCCTATGGCATTCAGCATACCCGAGGGTGTCTCCGCAACTCTCGGAACATTATTGCCCTCCCACGGGACTATGGATACGCCCTTGGTAATGATGCCGCCAAGTCTGTTGAGATCCAAAAACTCCGAGTACTCCATACCGCTGCCAAAGGTTCCCGAGGCAGTGACTATGGGATTCTTAAATACTTTTCCGCAAAATTCAACTGAAAGACTCATATCTATCCTCTTGTATAATATTGCCCGGCATTATGCCCTGACCAACCCGCCACACAGGTAAATTCATATCATCAGCTTCACCTGTATCCCGATCTTACCTGTACCTTAACTCCACCTGAGCTCCGATGCCAAAAAGACAGGGCCCTCCGTACATATCCTGGCATTCT
>JAFYAD010000332.1 GCA_017540915.1 Lachnospiraceae bacterium | reverse complement strand
CGATACACTGAAGCCGAAGATCGTGGAATACGCGGTGCTTCCGACGTCAAAGAGCTCACCCAACAACATGAAAAACGGTATGATAGGAGCTCTCATAGGTTTCATGATACCTGTCGGTATATTGACGCTTCTGTATATCACGGACAACTCACTTCGCAGTTCGGAGGACGTTGAAAAAGCATTCGGCATGCTGCCCCTTGCTATCATCCCAGAAGGCGACATCAAAAGTATCAGTGATGCCGTTGAAAAACAGGGCAGACACCGGAAACATAAAAAGAAAAAGAAGACGTAACAGACATGGACAATATATCAAACACACAAAATATTACAACAATAGACACAGATGTTCCCCCGGATATGAGACACATGGTCATAGGCAATATGCCGGAACTTCCTTACGCTGTGGATGAGGCGTTGAACAGGCTTCGTATAAATCTCGAATTCCTGGGCAATGAGCGTAAGAAGATCATGGTGGTATCCAGCGTGCCCGATGAAGGCAAGAGCTTTATCAGTATAATGTTGTGGAGAAAGCTGGCCGAATCCGGCGCCAAGAGTCTTTTGATAGACGCTGACCTGAGAAAATCCGTTACCTTGAAAAAATACCAGATGGCTGCAGCAGATGAGGGAAAGATCCGCGGACTGTCGGAATATCTGGCAGGCAGCTGCAAGCTCAAGGATATCATATTTAAGACCGATATAGGTAATGGCTATGTTATCCCCAATAAAGAGAACGCGCCAAGACCCACGCTCCTGCTTCAGAATGGCAAACTTAAAGAGCTTTTGGATGAGACGGATGAGTCTTATGACAGGATCATCCTGGATGTCCCCCCGTTGGATGTTGTATCTGACGGTGAGATGATAGGATCCTTCTGCGACGGTGCGATACTGGTGGTGAGAGCGGGCATGACCCACAGACTGATCGTCAGAAACTGCATCAGACAGTTGGAGAGAGCAGGCTGTCCGTTGCTCGGCATTGTATTGAGTCGTGCGGAGTCGGGCGGCAGCGGTTATTACAGCAAACGTTACGGACACTATTACGGTAAACGCTATGGACGTGGTTATGGATATGGCTACGGTTATGGTTACGGATACGGATACGGTGTCTATGGCAATAATGAATATTACACAGAAAATAAATGATAAGACAGAGTTCCTGTATATAGTAACAGGACATTTTGGTTCTGCATGCAGCCGGATATAAGACCGGCGTGGCATTGGGAGCAACCCGGAACGCTCCGGTTTATACCATATTAAACAATACGAGAAGGAGAAACCAAGAAATGGCAGGATTAAAGAAATACTTTGTGGCTGCATTGTTTTCAGTATGCACCGCACTTGTGATTTCGTCTGCACCTACTGCAGTTTTTGCAGCACCTTCGCCGAGCCAGGGAAGTGCGATACCAACTGCAAACTCACCGAGCCAGGGAAATAACACACCGACCCCCGGTGGAAGCTCAGGTGGAAGCTCAAGCTCAGGTGGAAGCTCAAGCTCAGGTGGAAGCTCAGGCGGCAGTTCCAGCAGCAAAGACAAAGACGATACCAAGAAAGAAGACACCAAAAAAGATACAGTCAGCACTAATACTGTTAGCACAAACACAGTCAGCGGCAATACCGTAAGCTCAAATGAGGCTGATAAGGAAGTCATCAAAAACTCTGACGGATCTATCACTACCATCACATACACCAAAGATACTGAGGGTAATGATGTAAAGATAGCGGTGACTACCGATGCTAACGGAAAAGTTCTGAAGAGAGAGGTCACATTTACCAAGAAAAACGGTAGTACCAACGTAAAGACAGAGACCTACGGCTCTGACGGTAATTTATCCACCATCAGCGAAGTCATTAAGACTAGCAAGACTTCCAAGTCTGTGATCGGAAAGGTCAACAAGTCCGGAAAAGTTACACTGACGTCATTTAATACGAACGCAAAAGCTGTAAAGATTCCGCTTTCTATCACTACTGCTGACGGAAAGAAATATACCGTTACTGTTGTAGGCAAAAACGCTCTCAAGGGTCAGAAAGCAAAGACCATCAAAATTGACAGTAAGATAAAGACGGTTAAGGCAAATGCATTCAAGGGTACAGGTGCAAAGAAAGTAGTCGTTTCAGCAAAGACTAAATTTGCCAAGAATTCACTTGCAGGCGTTGCAAAGAATGCCACTATCAAGATAAAGGCATCCAGCAAAACCGAATTTAAGAAAGCTGTTAAGAAGCTTAAGAAAGCCAACAAAAATCTTAAGACCGCAACATTTGTAAAGGCATAAACCCGATATCGCGGAGGTTTTATGACCTCCGCGGAGTTTCCGGGGCCTAAAGCAGAGATGAGTATACGATCTCTGCTTTTTCCTTGTGTGTGCGGGAAGGATTATGGGTATTCGTCATAAGGGGTACCGCTTGCGGTGGATTCCTTTTGACCCTCAAATCATATTATAGATACAGGAGTCTTGTTTATGAGACGAAAAATACATTTTGTTCTCATAATATACGATATGCTGGCATACATTATCTCAGCATCGTTTATATTGTACATTTATCCGAGCTCAAATGTAAAGCTTTCCATGATGCAGATATTCTCATATACTTGCTCGAGTGTCGCGTGCTTATTGGCCTGCCGGTTGATTTTCGGTGTTTACGAGCAGATCTGGAGATATGCCGGTCCGGGAGAATATATGAGACTTATAGTCTCGGATGCATGCGCCACAGTACTTTTCATAGCGATGCGCGCCATCATCACCAGGCATCTTTTATTTTTGATGGCGGTGGTGCTGTTTTTGGTGGCGCTTTTAGAGAGCGTTTCCATGCGCCTCATATATCAATGGCTTTATCTTAACCGGAACCGCTCCGGTATTATCGAAAAGATAGGTCTGTTTTTGATAAAGATCCTGATAAATGTTGATTTCAGCGGAGAAGATAAAGCTCCAAACAGGATCAGGATCGCTATAATCGGAGCCGGCAGTGTCGGCGCCGCCTTAGCAGAGGAATTAAAGCATAACACCAAGTCGGTATACGTGCCTGTGTGTTTTGTAGATATAGATAAGGGAAAGTCAGGGAGGGAGATTTACAATATCCCTGTGATAAATCCCGAGAGCGAATTAAAGGCGTATCTCGAGGAACTGAAAGTGCAGGAAGTGGTATTTGCACTGCCGAATGTGACCTCGGAGCGCAGGACAGAGCTGTATGAATTTTATTCGGGAATGGGATATAAGATAAAAGTTTATGATTATCCTGTCCTGAGCGTAAATAACGGAGGAAAACGTCAGTTACATGACTTTAACATAGAGGATCTTCTGTTCAGACCGGGCAATGATTTCCTGAGTGAGGAGTCCAAGCGCCGGTATGCCGGCAAGAGCATACTGATCACCGGAGGCGGAGGATCCATAGGATCCGAGCTTGCCAGACAGATCGCAACCTGCGGACCTTCCAGACTGGTGATACTGGATGTCTATGAGAACGGCGCGTATGACGTTCAGCAGGAACTCATCATACGTCACGGTGATTCATTAAATTTGAGGATCGAGATAGCCAGTGTTTGCGACGCTGAGCAGATTGACAAGATATTCAGGGAACACACACCGGATATCGTGTTCCATGCGGCTGCGCATAAACATGTGCCTCTGATGGAGAGGAATGTTTTGGAAGCCGTGCGCAATAATGTTTTCGGCACTCTGAATGTGGTGGAAGCATGTGAGAGACACGGAGTTGACCGTTTTATCATGATCAGCACCGACAAGGCGGTGAATCCCACTAACGTTATGGGCGCCACCAAGAGACTGTGTGAGATGATAGTGCAGAGCCGTACCGGCTCGAGAACCTCTTTTTCCGCAACACGTTTCGGAAACGTGCTGGGCTCCAACGGTTCGGTGATCCCACTGTTCAAAAAACAGATCGCCGAGGGCGGTCCCGTCACTGTCACGGACAAACGCATTATCAGGTATTTCATGACCATACCGGAGGCAGCGCAGCTGGTCATGACCAATGCGGTCACTGCCAAAAACGGAGAGCTGTATGTGCTGGATATGGGTAAGCCGGTGAAAATACTGGATCTCGCCGAGAATATGATAAGACTCAGTGGTCTTGAACCCTACAGAGACATAGATATCATAGAGACGGGGTTACGCCCGGGAGAAAAGCTCTATGAGGAATTGCTCATAAAGACCGAGGAACTGGACAAGACAGAGAATGAGATGATATTCGTGGAGAGGGACAGACCGCTCGAGAGGGAGAAGATACAGGAGATCCTGGACAAGATAGAAAAAGCAATGGAAAGCCAGAGCAACAGAGTTGTGAAACGTGCGCTCATGGATTGCATCCCCACCTATCATACTCCCGACGAAGTTAATGAAAAAGCTATCAGTTCCGAGGAAATGCGGCTTGCCGCAAGTGTATGACCCGGATCATAATATTTTTTCGGATCAGACTGATCCCGGTCAATAATATATAGTGATTTGAGAACCAAAAGGTGATTCGCGGATTGTGTACCACACGATATTGGCTGCGAATAGTAACGATATTTACATGATCCCGTACAATACTCATCTCGTCGCCACGATGCGCGGATGGTGAGTCGGAGGACATAGGATTTGCCTGAAGCGGCGGAATATCAATATTTCGCCGGATGGCGAAGCTATGTCTGAATTTGTACGGAAAGACAGAACGGTATCGCGATATTACACAAGATCTTATCATGATCAATGGAGAATACAATGGATTTTACGAAAGATCCCCGGTTTGCAGGGATAGAAAGATTTGAAAAAAGAGTCTGGATCTCTTCACCTACAATGCACGGAGATGAGGAGCGCTGGGTTGAGGAAGCCATCCGCACAAACTGGGTTTCAACAGTAGGTGCGAATATCAACGAGATAGAAAAGCTGGCAGCTGAGTTCACCGGCGTAAAGTATGCCGTGGCGCTCTCCTGCGGAACGGCTGCGCTTCACCTGGCCACAAAGCTGGCGGGTGAAAGACTCTACGGTCAGGCGAGACCAAATGAGGGAACCTTGAGAGGCCGAAAGGTTTTTGCATCGGACATGACCTTTGACGCCTCGGTTAATCCTATAGCCTATGAGGACGGCGAGGCTGTCTTCATAGATACGGAGCGCGATACCTGGAATATGGATCCACGGGCTCTGGAAAAAGCATTTGAGATGTATCCGGAGGTGCGCCTGGTAGTCGTAGCCCATCTTTACGGCACACCCGGCAAGATGAGTGAGATAAAGCGCATCTGTGATGAACACGGAGCCCTCATCATAGAAGACGCGGCGGAAAGTCTGGGGGCAAAATACAGGCTGGAGGGCCGTTGGGTTGAGACCGGAACCCTGGGAGATTACAATTGCATATCTTTTAACGGTAATAAGATCATCACCGGGTCTTCGGGCGGTATGTTTTTGACGGACAGCCTTGAAGATGCTGAGAAGGCGCGTAAATGGTCCACACAGAGCCGGGAGGCGGCGCCCTGGTACCAGCATGAGGAGATAGGCTACAACTACCGCATGAGCAATATAATAGCCGGTATCGTGAGAGGGCAGATACCTTATCTGCAGGAGCACATAGATCAAAAGACGGCGATATATGAGAGATATAAGGCGGGTCTTGCGGATCTGCCGGTGAGTATGAATCCCTATGACGCGGAAAACAGCGTGCCTAACTTCTGGCTCAGCTGTATGATCATAGACAGTGAAGCCATGGAGCCCTGTGTATACGGGGAGAGGGATCATCTGTACAGATCAGAGAGCGGAAAGGCCTGTCCCATGGAGATCCTGGAAGCTTTGGCAGCATTCAACGCCGAGGGACGTCCCATATGGAAACCAATGCATATGCAGCCTATATACAGGATGAACCCCTTCGTCACGGTTGAGGGCAACGGCAGGGGACGGACCAATGCGTATATAGACGGCAGCAGCGTTGATGTGGGTGCAGACATATTCAGCAGGGGACTTTGCCTGCCCAGTGACAATAAGATGACTCCGGAAGAGCAGGATCGGGTTATAGAGATCATACACAGGTGCTTTGTGTGATCCGTACTGCCGATAATACAAACGCAGTTGAGAAATAGTTTTTAACATGAATCGGGATGATTGACGGGAGAGTAAAGTGATCAACTATATGCACAGGCTGTTTAATATGTCCGTCATCTACTATCTTTTAGCTGCGGTGATAGCGGGGGGCTCGTTCCTGTGGCGAAAAAAATGGAATATCTCCCTGTTAGCCGGGTATTGTTTTCTGATACTGGCAGGTGCCGTATTGAGCAGAAGACCCACAGCAGAGCCGCAATACACACTTCAAGTCTTATGGTCATGGAAAGT
>JAFYAD010000331.1 GCA_017540915.1 Lachnospiraceae bacterium | reverse complement strand
TAAAGCAGTATGCGCTTCCGCCGTAGGAAGCCAGAACCTTTTTGTTGATGCCGGAAAGCGCCATATTGGTATCGGTCACTATGGACGCCCCGTTTTTTATGAGCTCCAGCGCTTTTTCAACTGCATTTTCCGAAAAATACAGGGTTTTTGCATAATCAAAATCCGCAGTGGTATGTATCGCCCTCTTTATGATGAAATCCCTGTCCTCAGGCAGTGTTATACCCGACCTTTCAAGCTCTTCCGAAATGATCTCAAAGCTCCTCTTTTCTATCTGATCAGGTCTCACATATTCTATATTCAAACCGCACCTCCCAATATTGCTCAAAGAATCCACCTGTCTTTCGGATCTCACACCATTGTCCTTAAGCAGTCCACAAGCCTGACATTTTCCTCGTGCGACCTCACCGCTATTCTGTAATACCCACGGGACAAAGATTCAAAATTACCGCAATCTCTTATCAATATACCTTTATCCCGCAATGGCTCATAAATATCCCTCTTTGTGTAAAACATAAAAAAGAGTGTATCGCTGTCGAAAACCATAAACCCCAGCTCTGTCAGTTCTCTTTTCAGAAATTCTCTCTCATTTATGATGAGCTTTACGCTGTCGCTTTGAAAACTGCTCCCTTTCAAAAGCGTGCAGCCTGCATGGGCGGCCGCTTCCGCAAACACCGAGACATTCCATTCCGGCAGAACTTTCTCAAGCTTCTTTATGTTATGCGCCGAGGATATCCCGTAACCGAGACGCACTCCCGGGATTGCCAGGATCTTGGTGAAGGCATCCACCACCATCACCATATCATGTTTCACGGCGTATTCAGCCATGCTGCTTCCTCCGTCGGACAGCCTTAAAAAGCATTCGTCTATTACCAGAAATATCTTTTTTTCTTCACAAATACTCGCAATCCTTTCCATCAGATCACGATCTAAAAGCTTACCTGTAGGATTGTTGGGATTTGCCAGAAAAAACATATCTATGTCATCCGTCAGCAGATCGATCACGTCCGACTCGACGGAAAAGCCCTTTCCCGCCTCCGTCACATATCTTATTATCTCGCAGTCTCCCTCACTCTTGAGCGCATGCTCATAACCGTAAAAGGATGGTGAAATCAAAAGTGCTTTCCCCGGTTTTAACATATGAACCAACGCCATCAATAGCTCCGATGCACCGTTTGCGCATATAACATTATCAGCCCCGACTCCGCAAAGCTCTGAAAGATCTGATCTTACAGCATTCTGTGCGGGATCCGGGTAGCAGCAGATACGATCTGCAGCTCCCGTCACAGCCTCTTTAACTTCCCTTGGACACCCGAGAGGATTAAGACTCACGGAAAAATCCAGATCTATATTATTTTTATATATGATTCCCCCGTGTTCGTAGCTCATATATCTCTGCCTCTTCAAATTCACAGTCACAACCTTATACTATTCCCGGTAATTCTGTTCAAAAGAATCACTTACTTCAACGTTAATATACATAGCTTGGTTAAAGTATATTCCGGCATGACCACATACATATTAGACTGTGAATTTCAATACTTCAATCACTATGACCAAATCCCGAATAATACAAATATCAGCATTAAAACCATACACAATATGTAAGTCAGGAAACCTGTTATAAACATCAGCCTGTCAGCCCTCGCTATATCATCTGCCTCCACGCTCCGAAGCTCATCTCCGATATAAGGCTTTTCCACAATCTTTCCAAAGTAAGAGGCATTTCCCGCAAGCCTTACTCCCAGGGCTCCAGCGCATACACTCTCGCACTGGGCTGAATTCGGACTGGCATGATTATATCTGTCTCTTGCGAATATCGATGCCGCCCGCTTAAACGAGAAATCCCGCCCTGCAGGGATAGTGGCCAATATCATGAGAACCGCGCTTATTCTGGCCGGTATGAAGTTAAAAACATCATCGAGCTTTGCGGCAAAAAAACCAAAATCCGCGTACTTTTCGTTTTTATAGCCTATCATGGAATCCATGGTATTGACACTCTTATATACAACCCCTGCCACAGGCCCTCCCAGTGCCAGGAAGATCAGCGGTGCGATAACACCGTCGGAAGTATTCTCAGCAACTGTCTCCACAGCGGCTTTTATGATGCCCTCCTCATCCAGAGCATCCGTATCCCTGCCCACTATCATGGAAACCGCCTTTCTGCCGGCTTCTGTGTCACCTTTTCTCATGGCGCGGCAAACCTTCATGCTCTCAACATAAAGGCTCTTTCCTGCCAGCATGTAGAAAGTCACGACAGCCTCCGTCACGATCCCCGCACAGAAATGAAGTCTGTATGCGAACACAGTCACCGCAGCACATACGGAGGCAGGCAATATCAACACCACTGCAACGGTCAAAAGACCTCTCAATCTGAGTCTCACCTTCCCGTGTATGCCGTTATTCAGTTTTTTATCCAGAAATCCTATAAGACTTCCGATCCACCTTATGGGATGCGGCAGGGTGTAAGGATCTCCTATTATCAGATCAAGAATGCATCCCAGGGAAAACGCGATCATATGATATATTATCAATAAAAACCTGTGTTCATCCATTTCTATTTTTCCTCGCGAATCCCGTTCTCAAAAATCCCCTGTCGTTTATCACATAATTACTATTCACAGCTGTTTTAAGGTATAATCCGACACGACCACATATCTAACAAAATGTGAATAGACATCACATAAACTCGCTTCGAAAAACACAATACACTGCAAGGGCTACTATCATCAACAACTCACTCACGCATACAGAATATCCTGCCGTATCCCCTGTCACACCACCGAATTGCCTGTATACCATAAATCTGTAATACAAAAAGAATACCGTCAATACTGTAGCAAAGATACCCGCCACGATCAGATCATTCACCGCCAGGATCAGCAATGCTGCCATCAGTTCTGCTGACATGATCATAAGCTCAACCCGGCCTGTTTTTCCGGTCTCATCAGCCAGCATACCTGTATTTTTTGCTTTTTTAAGTGTCACGGAAGATATCGCTGTCAATATCCTCGACAGCACAAACACTAAAATCAATGCAATATTTGTATCACCTGTCGCCTTATCAAAAATGACAGCCAGCGCTCCGACCCACAATAGCCCGTACAATACCAGTCCTATAACCGCAAATGCACCTATATGCGGATCTTTTAATATCGCAAGCTTTTCATCCTTTGGCTTGTAGGAACCCAGAGCATCCTTTACATCCATGAAGCCGTCAACATGGAATCCTCCGGTGACCAGCAAGGGTACCGCCGACGTAATACATATCTTCGTTATTGACGGAAGGTCTAAGAATCCGGAAACGCAGATTCCCAGGCAGACCAGAAGTCCTGTCACTACCCCCACCAACGGCAGAAAACATAGATTGTATTTCATATCCTCCTCTTCCCATCTGAAGTGTGGCATCGGTATCCTCGAATATATAGAAAACGCTATTATAATACTTTTAATGATCTTCATATATCTTCCATGTTCCTTCGGTTATATCATAAATCCTGTCAGATAATTCCTTCAGTCGGAGGTTGACTTCTCTGACGACATTTACATACCTCACGGTCTCCTCATCAAATCCTTCTTCTGTCTCAAATTCATTTGTGACGATGACCAGATCTTTCACCTTGTCTTTCAGTATACGGATATCCCCTGTCACCTTGCTGACTACTGCTTCTGGCGATATCAGACCACTGTCACCCGAAGCCTCAAACATCTCGTTTGCACAG
>JAFYAD010000330.1 GCA_017540915.1 Lachnospiraceae bacterium | reverse complement strand
GGACATTGAAGACGATGAGAGTCAGGAAAGACCGGTATTCAGGGGCGTGAAGGCACTTATTGTGGATGATGAGCCGATGAATCTCGTTGTGGCGACATCGCTCTTCAAGAATTATGAAATGGTAATAGATACCGCGGGAAGCGGTAAGGAGTCCATTCGAAAATATCGTGACAACGATTACGACATTGTGTTTATGGATCATATGATGCCGGAAATGGACGGTGTGGAGGCCATGCAGAAGATCAAAGCCGTGGCTGCCGATATGGATAAAAAGGCTGTTGTTGTCGCACTTACCGCAAATGCAGTGTCAGGTGCAAGGGAAATGTTCATCAACGAAGGTTTTGACGGGTTTATTGCAAAACCGATAAACATAACCGATTTTGAAAGGGTAGTGCTGAGAGTCCTTCCCGAAGCAAATGTGAAGGGAGGCGGCAGAGCATGAAGAAAAACGGACTGTTCAAAAGATATATTGAGGCCATCAGGGATCATGACAGGGATTTTACGGAACGGATGTTCCTGATAGTTACGATAATCACCGAGATAGCAGTTACCATTGCGCTTATCGGTGACATATACATCGGCGAGAGTCCGGGAGAGATATTAACGGTACTTGCCGTGGTGATCATGGTACCTGCATGCACGCTGACGGGTTTGTACAAAAACAGGCTCAAGCCGGCTATCAAACTGGTTGTTTTATGCCAGGTGTTCGGTGTTGTTCCGTCACTGTTTTTCTTCGGAGGCGGTCTGACCGGAGGGGGATTCCTGTGGATCATCTTCACCTTTATGTATATCGGAATGCTTCTGACGGGAAGATGGAGAACGGTGATGCTGTCAATCCTGTCGGCTCTGACTCTTGTCTGTTATCTGGTATCATATTACATCGGTTCGCCACTCTGGGTCCATTCCTTCCGGGAAACCTATGTGGATTCATTTATTTCTGTTCTGCTTGTGGGATTGGTGTGCTTTGCCATGTCCATGGCACAGTCTGTTCTGTTTAAGAAAGAAAACGACAGAGCTATCAGAGAAGCCGAGAGAGCGGAGGAGCTCACCCGGGCCCAGAACAGATTTTTCTCAAGTATGAGTCATGAGATACGTACGCCCATCAATTCCATACTCGGACTTAACGAGCTGATCCTCCGTGACGAAAGCGCTTCGGATGATGTTGTAAGGGATGCAAACGGCATACAGTGAGCAGGCAAACTGCTGCTGGCTCTTATAAATGACATCCTGGATTTTTCTAAGATAGAAGCCGGAAGCATGGATATAGTACCGGTCGATTATAATGTGGGTGATATGCTGTCGGAGATAGTGAACATGATCTGGCACAAGGCACATGAAAAGGGTCTGGGATTTGAAGTGAGTGTTGATCCGGAAGTGCCGACCGTCCTCTATGGTGACGAGGTACGCATAAAGCAGCTTATCATAAATCTTCTGAACAATGCAGTGAAGTATACCCAGAAGGGACATATAGAGCTTCGTGTTGAGAGTAAGGATATAGATGAGAAGACGGCTGAACTGACGGTTTCCATCGCGGATACCGGAATGGGGATCAAAAAAGAGGATATACCGTTCCTGTTTGATGCGTTCAAGCGTGTTGACGAAGGTAAAAACCGTCACATAGAAGGAACCGGACTGGGACTGAGCATTGTAAAACAGCTTATTGAACTGATGGACGGGACCATCACCGTTAACAGTGTATACGGCGAAGGATCAACATTTACGTTTGTCATAAAGCAGACCGTGACCAATCACAGCAAGGTGGGTGAACTGAATATCCACAATCAGCAGACGGTTAAGAGAAGCAACTACGAGAGCAGTTTTCTGGCACCCGAGGTCAGCATTTTGATCGTTGATGATAATGAGATGAATCTGGAGGTTGAAAAGAGGCTGCTTGCGGATACCGATATGAGTATCTACACGGCTCTTTCCGGACAGGAGGCACTGGAGATGAGTCTGAAGACTCATTTTGACGCCATATTTATGGATCATCTCATGCCGAAGATGGACGGAATAGAGTGTCTTGACCAGCTCAGAAATCAGGCGGGAGGTCTGAACAGGACAACCCCTGTTATCGTTCTTACCGCCAACGCCGGCAGTGAGAACAGGGATCTCTACACAAGGGCGGGATTCGACGGATATCTGATCAAGCCTGTTTCCGGAGAAGCCATGGAGCAGATGCTTATCCGCCATATTTCCGGCGAGAAGATCATCCTAAGATCCGTAATGATAGGTGATGATGAGGAAATACATACCTCCGAGAGATACGCCGATAAGGCTCCTGTCATCATTACATCCACAAGCATGTGCGATCTTCCCGATGCAGTGGTAAGGAAGCTTCATATTCCGATATTGCCGTTCGTTATCAAAACAGATGAGGGTGTGTTCAAGGACGGTACTCACATTGATGCCAACGAGCTTATCAGGCATATCAGTGAGGGCAGGGAGGCAATCTCGTCTCCTCCGGATGAGGCAGCTTATACTGAATTCTTTGCGGATGTGCTTAAGAGAGCGCATCACGTGATACATATATCTCTGACAACGAGTATGAGTAAAGACTATTATCTTGCAACAGAGGCGGCAAAATCATTTGATAATGTTACGGTCATCAATTCGGAATGTCTGTCCAGCTCCACCGGTTTACTTGTGCTTATTGCTTATAAACTTGCTCAACAGGGCATTCCGGTTCAGGATATCATTTCCGAACTCGAGGAGATAAAATACCGCCTGCGCTGCAGCTTTATTATCGACACTACGGAATATATGGCGAATAGGGGACTGATCAGTCAGAGACTTCATAAGATCGCAAAGGCTCTGAACCTTCACCCTATGCTGAGCATCAGAAACGATAAGAAAGCTATCGGCGGGATATGGTTGGGCCGGACAAAGCGGGCTTACAGAAGATATATCCGCAAAGCACTTCCGCCGGATTTAATACCGGATTCGGATATTGCTTTTGTTACATACGCTTATCTTCCCGGTGAAACACTTGAGTGGATCGCGGAGGAGATCAGAAAGACAGCTTATTTTGAGCATGTCATATTCCAGCAGGCTTCTGCCGCCATATCCTCCAACTGCGGCCCCGGAACATTTGGAATACTGTATTTCCTCAAGTCAAACAAGATGTATAATATCGCATCGTATATCGATGATGACCGCAGGACGGAAGAGATTGAAGACTCAGAGGAGCCGGAGGAGATTCAGGATGAATTACAGGATGAATCACAGGATGAATTATGGGATATGATCCCGGATGAGATCCCGGAGGCTGCCGCAGAAGAAGCAGATACCGTTGAGCCGGAAGGTACAGATAAATGGTATCAGAAGCTTGACTGTATCGATGCCGCTGTTGCCATAAAGAACAGCGGTTCCGAGGAAGCCTTCAGATCGGTGCTGGAAATATTTTACAATTCAATACCGGACAAGCATGAGGATCTTGAGAACTATTATGTATCAAACGATTGGGAGAACTACACGATAAAGATACATGCCCTTAAGAGTTCGGCAAGGCTTGTGGGAGCACTGGAACTGGGTGATATGGCTGAAGCGCTTGAGATGGCGGGCAAGGGTGATAATATCCAGTACATCAGAGAAAATCACGGTGCTGTAATGGATCATTACCTGAGTTATCAGGAGGCACTTTCACCTGCATTTGGCAATAAAGATGCCGGCGGGAAGGAGGAGAAATCTGAAAAACCTGTTGCAGATGCCGATCTTATGGCAAGTATATATGAGGAGCTTCATGATGCGGCGGACGATATGGATTGTGAGAAGGTTGAAATGATCATGAAGGAGATCGGAGAGTATTCAATTCCCGATCCGGATAAAGAAAAGTTCGAGCTGATCCGCGAGGCGGCAAAGATGCTGGACTATGACAAAATACTGGAAGCACTGGAATAACAGATGATAAAAGGAGGCGAATGAATGGAAGCGTTGGCACAGGAAAAGATTGAAAAACTCCTGCGCGGAGAGGTTAAGTACACATCATCAAATCTTGCACTTAACATGCTCATATCCAAAATGCAGAAGAGACTGCAGTCTGATCCTCAAAGCATGGAAGCGTGCATAAAAGAGATGGATGAATTCATGTCAAAGTATCCTATAGTTGCGAAGGTTGATCTTGCAAATATAGTGGCACTCTGACCGGTTATGGTTTTGGTGCATATTACGGAGGTAAAAAATGCTTATTACGTTGGAAGATACAATCAGCCTTATTGAAGAAGGAAAGATCCTGCATATCGCGGCGGATGATTCGCTTCTTGAAAAACTCCCGAAGGGGAAATGGATCGGCGGTACAACACCTTATTTCATGAGTGAGGAAGGCGGGATATTCACCAAAGACAGATTGTTCGTAAATGAGATAGATTATGCGGAGGATATCAGGATCGCGACATACGGAAAATATAACATTTTCCAGATCGTGGAGGAGTGCTATGACAACGG
>JAFYAD010000329.1 GCA_017540915.1 Lachnospiraceae bacterium | reverse complement strand
TAACACAGACCCTGGATCGCAGATGGCAGATGCCTACGGATACCGCAAAAGATAAGCTGTTTTTGTCGGTACATTATTACACTCCGTGGAATTACTGCGGCACATCCGGCGAGTCAAGATGGGGAACCGCCAGAAACGTTGAGGAGATGAACACCCTCATGGAGAAGCTTTCCAAGTACACGGAGGAGGGCTACGGCGTTATCATCGGAGAGTGCGGAGTATTACCGACCAGTGCAGGTGATATGAAGCCTGACTGGCAGACATGGTATAAAAACTTTTTCGCAAACTGTGATCTTTACGGATATGTTCCTGTCAACTGGAACACAGGAGATTTCGTGAAGAAGGCAGACGGAAGCTGGATAGATGAGGAGTTTAAGCAGTTCTATATAGATCACAGTAAAGGTTCATATGATGCGCAGGGACTGACGGCAGATGATATCACAGCAAACGCAAAGACTGCCATACAGGAGATTATCGACGGTGCTCCGGAATCCTTTACAAAAGAGGAAATATTGACTGGCGATGGTAATGCGGTAGCATGGATCATGTGGAGTTCCGGAGACTGGAATCAGACATACAGCGTGGGTGATACTTTTGATCCGGATTCCGCTACAGCGGGGCTTGTGGCAAAGAATGCACAGATCACCGGTGAAGGAACATATACCGTAAGTCTGGATTTCACCGGGACAGATAAAGGATTTTCAAGCAGTACAGCATTCTCAGCTATTGGTATTTCAAATGGAGAGGATCTTTTCCCGGGATATCTTATAGAGATAGAATCTATAAAAGTAAACGGTGAGGATTACAGGACATTCTCCGAGGGATACACCACTTCGGATGACGGACATTGCACCAGAATGAACCTTCTCAATGAGTGGGTAGGTTCAATACCGGAGGAAGCCCGCACATCAAGCGGCAGCACGGAAGGATGCAGTCCTACTTTCATAGATAAAGACAGGTTGGGAGATGTGAAGACCATAGAGATCACCTTCAATTATGTACCGGGTGCTCAGGGAATTTCACCCGATGATGCCAACAGCAAAAATTAAGACCCATAAATTGTACAAAACAAGGCAAAGCATATAACGCTTTGCCTTGTTTTTTTTATTTGCAACATTTATAATATGGAAATATCGGAAGGGGGTGTTTTTATGCCGAAGGGAACGAATCAAAAACTTAAATTGTATTATCTGAGCCGCATTATGACGGAGAGAACCGATGATGAACACATGATCACCATGCCGGAGATACAGCATGCACTGGAAAAATATGGTGTGACTGCCGACAGAAAGAGTCTTTATGACGATCTGGAGGCACTCAGGGTCCTGGGAATCGATGTCATAGGGGAGAAGGTCGGACGGAATTATTATTATCATGTCGGCAGCAAACAGTTTGAAATAGCCGAGCTGAAACTTTTGGTTGACGCGATACAGTCATCAAAGTTTATCACCGAGAAAAAATCAAACGAACTGATAAAAAAACTTACCGGTCTGGCCAGCGATTATGAGGCGGCACAGCTTAAACGCCAGGTTGTGGTTCAGGGCAGGGTAAAGACCATGAACGAGAGTGTTTATTATCTGGTGGATGATGTGCACAGAGCCATTGCCGAGAATCTCAAGATCAGCTTTGAATATATGCGGTGGAATACGGAGGGCAGGCTGGAAAGACGTCGGGAGGAACCTTACGTGGTGAGCCCCTGGGCCCTGACCTGGAATGATGAAAACTACTACCTTATAGCCTATGATGAGACGGTTGACCGCATCAAACATTTCCGCGTTGACAAGATGAAGGCTATTCAGGTCCTGGACGAAAAGAGATCCGGCAGGGATAGATTCAGAAAATTTGATCTCGCAAAGTATTCGCAGATGAACTTCGGGATGTTCGGCGGAGAGCCGGTGAATGTCAAGATCGCATTTCAAAATGACATGGCAGGTGTTTTTATCGACCGCTTCGGAAAGGATATAAAAATCCGTGCCGCAAAGCAGAAAGGCTGGTCGGAGATTAATGTTGATGTAGCTCTGAGCGACCATTTCTTTGGGTGGATATTCGCACTGGGATCTAAGGTTAGGATAACCGGTCCCAAGGAGGTGGTGAGCAGATTCAAAAAAGAACTGAAGGATATCCGTAAGTTGTATGAGTAAAGAATTATGATTCAAGGGTAAATAAGCCTTGCCTCCACCGGCAAGCAAACTTGCCGTGAAGTCAGGCTTTTGACTCTTGAATCATACATTGAAATATGAGAAAGAGTTAGAACGTGAGGAGGAAAACATGAACACAGAACCTATCATAAAGACAATCTACACGGCGGATCCGGCACCGATGGTGTTTGGAGATACACTTTATCTTTATACAACCCATGATGAGGATGAGCTGGTCAATGATTTTTATACCATGTATGACTGGCGCTGCTTTTCCACAAAGGATATGAAGGAGTGGACAGATCACGGTAAGATTTTCTCACTGGATGATATAGAGTGGGCAGATGACCGCGCCTGGGCTCCGCAGTGTATCGGGAGAAACGGTAAATTCTATCTTTATTGTCCGGTTCATAAGACGGGCAGCGGAATGGCTATAGCCGTCGGCGTTTCCGACAGTCCGACGGGACCATTCAGGGATCTGGGGTATCCTCTGATAGACGAGGGAGACTGGAATGATATTGACCCCACGGTATTCATAGATGAGGACGGACAGGCATATCTTTATTTCGGAAATCCGGAGCTTCGTTATGTGAAGCTCAATGAGGACATGATCTCCTATGACAAGGAGGTGGGTATCGGACGCATTCCCATGACGGAAGAGGCTTTTGCAAAGGGAAGTCATTACACCGGCACAACATACGGTGAAGGCCCGTGGTTTTACAGGAGAGGTGATCTTTACTACATGGTGTATGCTGCATTTGCAGAGGGTGAGCACAGAAACGAGCATCTGGCATATTCCACATCGACATCGCCTACGGGACCCTGGATCTACGGCGGTGTCATCATGAAAGAGGGACCTTGTTTTACCAATCATCCGGGTATCTGTGATTTTAAGGGAAAGACCTATCTTTTCTATCACAATGACAAGCTGCCGGGAGGAAGTCTTTTCCACAGATCGGTATGCGTCACGGAGCTTAACTATGATCAGGACGGCAGGATACAGGAGATAGTCGGATTGCTGTAAAAGCCGTTTTTATGATGTATGGAGATGTTATGACAGCAGATCAGAGAGAATGGATCAATGCAAAAAATGAGCTAATAAAGTCAGTCAAGGAGCTGGGTTTCCCGGAAGAACTCGGATACGAGATTGCCAAAATGCTGGGAAGCCCGAAAGCCATGCACAGAATGGATGCTTATCTTCACTATGTGAAACCCAAAACAGCTGAGATCATGGTGGACGAGGCCTTGGCTATATGCAGTGAGATCGAGGCATGGAAAAAGAAAAAACAGAGCGAAGAGGCCAACGAAAAATACAACGAGATGTTGATGAAAGGACTTTGAGAAAATGAACAAACTGCAGGAAACAGCGCAAAAACTACTGGATTTTATCGACAGATCACCATCCTGTTTTCATGTGATCGGGAATATAAAAAAAGAGCTTGAGGAATATACTGAACTGAAAGAAAACGAAAAGTGGGAGCTTTACCCCGGCGGAAAATTCTAGGTTACCCGCAATTCCTCGTCTCTTATCGCATTCAGAATCCCGGCGTTATATGAGAGAAAACCGGGATCATATCTTAACGGGTTCAGGATATGTGCGGCACACAGCGATTCGCCGACATTCAGGATCAAACCCAATGCGGAGATTAACGTGGATTCAATGTACAGGGTTTTGAATGTGGAAAAATACGGCGGTATGCTGATGTCCACCTGGATGGACAGGCCATTGTCCGTAGCCGGGCGGGTTTTTGTGGACGTAGGTGGCAAACTCGAGGAGAAGCTTGTCAATATCGACCGCGATCTTCTGATAATACCGAGCGTTGCGATCCATATGAACAGGGATGCAAATGACGGATTTAAGCTTGATCCCGCAAAAGACATGAGACCTGTGTTTGCGTCCGGAGGATCGCAGGATGATGAAGCTAAGGTTATTGAGTTGATAGCGGATGATCTGGGAGTTGACGAGGAGAGTATATTGGGAGCGGATCTCTGCCTTTACAACAGGGTTAAGGGAACGTTTATCGGCGCATATAATGAGATGATCGCATCCCGTTCGCTTGATGATCTGCAGTGTGTTTTCGGGCTTGTGAAGGGCTTTGCGGAAAGTGGAGATGAAGAGACTTCAGGCATACCGGTGGTCTGTGTTTTTGATAATGAGGAAGTGGGAAGTCTTACAAAACAGGGGGCGGATTCCACATTTTTAAGAGATGTGCTGGAGCGCATAGCGTCTGCGATTGAAGATGATCTGAGCAGTGTGCTGGCTGACAGCTTCATGATATCTGCGGACAATGCACATGCGGTTCATCCCAATCATCCTGAGTATGCAGATCCCACCAACAGACCTGAGCTGAATAAAGGCATAGTGATAAAATACAATGCAAATCAGAAATACACTACGGATGCCCGCTCGGAGGCAGTGCTGAAAAAACTGTGTAAGGACGCGGATATTCCGGTCCAGACCTATGCCAACAGGTCAGACATTGCCGGCGGTTCAACACTGGGAAACCTGAGCAATCGTCATGTTTCCGTGAGCACGGTGGATATCGGGCTTCCGCAGCTCGCCATGCACTCTTCTTATGAGACGGCGGGAACATATGATACTCAGTATCTTATAGAACTTACAAAGAAATTTTACGGAAAATGAAGTCTGATTTAGCTCGTTAGTCGGGTGTATCGGAATTCAGGCTGTTAATCGGAATAATACAGAATTAGTTTATGCAAGACCGGAATAACAGGGAAAGGATTATTAGAAGATGAGCTACAGGTACATCTTGTTCGATCTGGACGGAACACTGACCGAATCCGGTCCGGGGATCAAAAACGGATTTGAGTATGCCATCAAAAAGATGGGCGGTGAGGTTGAGGACAGATCAACACTGGAAAGATTTATAGGCCCTCCGCTGGAAGAATCCTTCGGTAATATGTTGGGTTACACAGGGGAAGATATACAGAAGGGAATATCATTTTTCAGGGAATATTATTTCAACATGGGAGGCATTACGGAATGTAATGTTTATCCCGGAGTCATCGAGCTTCTGGAAGAGTTAAAGAAAAAGGAGCTTTTTCTGATAGTGGCCACATCCAAGCTTGCAAGAGGCGCGGATATCGTACTGGATCATTTTGACCTGAAAAAATACTTTGATTTTGTGGCATGCACGAATGATAAAGAGATCAAGACAAAGACTGAGGTTATACAGCATGCACTTAAGAGCTGCCATATAGATGATCCGAAAACTGCGCTTATGGTGGGAGACAGGCATTTTGATGTTGATTCCGCTGTGGAGCTCGGGCTGGACAGTGTGGGTGTATTATACGGCTATGGCAGCAGGGACGAATTAGAAAAAGCCGGGGCAACCTACATAGCAGGATCACCCCGGGATATTTTGAAATTACTGTGATGTTTATAGGACTTAATGTATCATCTCGGCATTTGGCCATGTATCACCGGTAGATCCGATGGTCATGTAGAATGAGCAGGGAAGACCGTTATAATATACACAATAGCCGCCTATAACGGTGCCTTTTGAGATGTCGGTGCCTTTTTTCAAAGGCTTGAGCCTCAGATAAACACTCTCGCCCCCGTTTAAGGTGACTGAGTCAGAATTGGTGAGTTTTGTCCAGGTTTCTCCGTCGCTGCTCATGGCGGCTATCCTGAGGGGGATATCTTCATAATCATCAAACTGTGAGATATCCTCGCCTATTCCAACGTCATATCTTGAGTTCAGAGTGAGGACACCGTTGTATTGCTCGCTGTCCATTTTGATGACAAGAGTGTTCTTTGTATGGCTTATAAGTGTAGAAGAAAAGGTGCCGGACTGATTTACGGCTGAGAGGAGCAATTCCTCCGAGTATGGAGAGTAAAGGGTTTCACCGTTATATGTTCCGTATGCTCTGAGACGGTAATAATAACTTTTGCCTGCTTCCACAGTCTTATCATCGTATGAATATCCGTCTGTGCCTAAGGTTGTCAGCATATCCCACTGATCGGAATCCTCATTCCTGCGGTAGAGTTCAATGCCGCTTACCGGCAGACCGTCGTCGTAGCAACCGTACCAGAGTGTGATACTCTCGGGCGAACATGGTGCGTCCGATGCGGCATAATCATCCCAACATACATTTGACATTCCGGTAAAGCAGTAAAGATAATCATAGATCACGCTTTTCAGCTTCCCGTTCTTTTTTACGCAACCCGTGATCTCAAAATAGTAGTTTGTATCCGGCTGAAGGTTCTCTATGGTGTAAGTCTTTTTGGAAACCTTAAGTTTCCTTACGGTTTCGTAATCTCCCTGAAATCCGTCTTCGTCAACAGACGCCATGCGGATCTTCCAGTGGGTGACGTTTTTATATTTTTTCAAAGTGATCTTATATGAAGTGGATGTCGTGAGCTTCCCTTTGGTGCGGATGAGGGGATATTCACCTGCCTGTACGGTGTTGAGTGATAGCACCGAAAAAATAAGTAAAGCTGACAGGAAGATAATGCCTGCAAATCCAAGCTGTGTTTTTCGTGTTCTGTTCATAGCCTTAGTCCTCCAGTTAAAATATGCTATAGTATAAAACGATTATCGGAATATGTAAACAAAAAATAAACTTACATTTTCTTCGTTATGGTATAATCTTAACGAAACCAAGCCGAAGGCGCAGATTGAGTTTAGATTTACCTATACAGGATCACTTAATGAAGCCGAACGAAGTGAATGCTGAATTTAGTGACATCGGATGTGGTATAATCTTAACGAAATCAAGCCGAAGGCGCAGATTGAGTTTAGATGTTGTTGTGGAGATGATAACAGGTCATTTTAAGCTGCCGGACGGCAGGATCAGATAGGGGCAGAGGTTTGATGTCTGTGATAAAAAGGAAAAAATATTGGGCTGTGCTGTTGACGGTATGTTTCAGTATACTGCTTTCTGCATGTGCTGCCGGATCACCGGAAGTTTCAAAGGATATCTTTGCCATGGATACCTTTATGAATATCCGGGCATACGGTGAGAATGCTGACGAAGCGGTAGAGCGATGTGTACAGGAGATAGAAAGACTGGAGAAGCTTTTCGACGCACAGGATCCGAAGAGCGAGATATCCGGTCTGAACAGAGAAAAAACCATGAAGGTCTCCGCCGATACCGCTGATATTATCAGCCGCGCAAGGGAGGTTTCGACGATTACGGACGGCGCCTTTGACATAACGGTTTACCCAATTGTAAAAGAGTGGGGATTTACATCCGGTGAATACAGAATCCCGGACAGGGACGCTATTGAAGCTTTGTTGGAAAACACAGGTCAGGACAGGATCGTGGTCGGAAGCGCCGGGGAAATACCGGATGAAAAGGAAGTTCTCATACAAATGCCGGAAAACTTTGAGATTGGTCTCGGCGGTATAGCAAAAGGATACACCTCCGACAGATTGATGGAAATATTCAGGGAGGAAGGCATAAGCTCCGGGATCGTGTCTCTGGGAGGCAATGTTGCGGCATGCGGCACAAAACCTGACGGAAGACCATGGAAGGTCGCCATTGAAAATCCCGATACGGATAAAAAGATAAAAGCTTTAAAAAATGCTGAATATATCGGTGTCGTGGAAGTGTCCGATAAATCGGTCATTACCAGCGGAGGATATGAGCGCTTTTTTGAAAAGGACGGTGTGAGATATCATCACATCATAGACCCGAAGACAGGAAGTCCTGCTGACAGCGGCCTTATCAGCGTCAGCATTATATCCGGTGACGGATGCCTGGCGGATGGATTGTCCACAGCGCTCTTTGTCATGGGTAAAGAAAAGGCTCTTCAGTGCTGGAGCGAACATAAGAGTATGTTTGACTGCATCCTGGTGGAGAGCGACGGATCAGTCACCATAACGGAGGGACTTAAAAACAGTTTCTCATCAGACCTTCCATACGAGATTTATCGATAATAATTGTTCGGTTACTATTCATAGTCTATTGGGTAGTTGAGGCAAAAAGGTTTAATTTTTTTGTTGACAAACCGGGGGTAAGAACTTACAATTACAGACCGTGGAGAGCAAAGGTGCTTTGGACGTGTGTTCAGGGCACCTTTTTTGTGTGACAACGAGCCTTCTCGATAATGACAGTTTGAAGATAGGAGACATCATGGGCGGAATTCATGAGGAATGCGGTGTTTTCGGTATATATTCCACCAAAAACATAAATGCCGCACAGTATATTTATTACGGGCTTACAGCCCTGCAGCACAGAGGACAGGAGTCGGCGGGAATCGTTGTGTGTGATACCTGCGGCCCTATCGGCAATATATGTGCACATAAGGATATGGGGCTTGTGAACGAGGTGTTTCACAAGGATCTGCTGGATAAGCTGAAGGGAAACATAGGTATCGGTCATGTGAGATACTCCACAGCCGGCGGCAGCACAAAGGAAAACGCACAGCCCGTGTTTTTGAATTATGCCAAGGGTACCATTGCCCTGGCTCATAACGGGAATATCATCAATGCGGATTCCATAAGAGATGAGCTTGTCAGTGAGGGGGCGGTCTTCAACGGAAACGCCGACTCTGAGGTGATAGCATATAAGATCGCAGAGGAGAGGATGCATACCGCGTCTATAGAGGAGGCGGCTGAAAACGTTTCGAAGCTCATAAAGGGCGGCTTTGCCATGCTGATATTAAGCCCGCGCAAGCTCATATGTATCCGTGATCCCTGGGGGCTTAAGCCTTTATGCCTCGGATCCGTGGATGACATGTATGTGTGCGCTTCGGAGAGCACGGCTCTCAGGGCTGTGGGTGCGGATTATGTCAGGGATGTTCTGCCCGGTGAGATGGTCATCATAACCGAGGACGGGATCACATCAAAGCAGATCCTGGATTCGAAGATACAGGCGCATTGCGTTTTTGAGTATATATATTTTGCAAGGCTTGACTCACGCATCGACGGGATCAGTGTCTATAGAGCGAGGATCGAGGGCGGAAAAGCACTTGCGAGACGGTATCCGGTGGATGCCGATGTGGTGACAGGCGTTCCTGATTCCGGACTTACCGCGGCAGCAGGGTTTTCGCAGGAATCGGGCATTCCCTTTGAGCTTGCCTTTGCCAAAAACAGCTATGTGGGCAGAACTTTTATCAAACCGACGCAGGAGGAGAGAACCAGTGCAGTTGCCATAAAGCTGCGCGTCATAGAGGATGTGGTAAAAGATAAGAGGGTTGTGATAACTGACGATTCCATTGTGCGCGGAACCACTCTGGCTAATATCATCGGGGAGATGAGAAGATTCGGGGCTAAGGAAGTCCATGTGCGCATTTCTTCGCCGCCATTTCTCTACCCTTGTTATTATGGAACCGACGTGCCGGACAACTCCGAACTTATAGCCAGCGGACATACGAAAGAGCAGATAAGAGAGAGGATAGGTGCGGACTCTCTGGAGTATCTTTGCATAGACGATCTTGATGTTATGGCGCAGGGTCTGCCCCTGTGCAAGGCATGCTTTAACGGATGCTATCCGGTTGAAAACATCAGTGTAGCTGAGGGAGAGCGGCATGCTCCCTGACCTTACTTTTTTTCACGCAGGACATATTCCGTATCAAGGTCGATAATCTGCTGCATGACACGCGCAAACTCAGGGTCAAACTGGCTGCCGGCACCATTGACGATCTCATCCCTGACCTTTGACTGGGGGAGGGGATCCCTGTAGCAGCGCTTGCTGGTCATGGCGTCGTATGCGTCGGCAACTGCCACTATTCTCGCAATTTCGGGTATCTCCTCGCCCTTTAAGCCCGCAGGATAGCCCTTGCCGTCATATCTTTCGTGATGGTAATGCGCCGCTACGCTGAGATATGGATATTCGCTGATGCTGGACAGAATCTCCTCGCCTATTACAGGGTGCTTTTTGATAGTCTCGTATTCCTCCGCAGTAAGCTTTCCGTCCTTATTTATGATGTTGAGGGGGATGCCTATCTTTCCTACATCATGCAGAAGCGCAGAAAAATAGATCTCATCACATTCTTCCGCACTCTTACCGCTCATCCTGGCGATCTCCCTCGAATATTCCGCTACCCTTGCGGAGTGTCCGTGCGTGTATTTGTCCTTGGCGTCTATCGCATTGACAAGAGCAGTCGCTGTCTGCTCAAACAAAAGCTTCATGCTCTCCTGCTGTTTTTTAAGGTTTTCAAACAATTCACGCTGTATCAGGCTTTGATAGTATTCATACAGAATGACAGCGCATAATGTGATACCCAGAAGTGAGGTATGGCATTTGCCGTTGATAATGGACGGGATCAGAGCAGAAAACAACACAACCACCACCATCCACAGCGTTGCCGTTTTCTTGGCTCCGTATTTTGCGGAAAGCCTGAAAAACGCTATCAGCAGATATATTAAGGTGGCAGCATCCGCGATAAGGTAAACGGAATATAAAGGTCCGCGATGATAGAAGCCCGCGGAGTCTATGTTGATGACGAGATGAAATGGGAGAGCCAGCCATTCAAAAATCGCGTGGGCATGCAGCAATATGATGACCGGTTTGGAGTACCATTCGACATTGCACGCTAAAGACATAAATACAGGCACATAAGGCATTACGGAAAACTCGATGCATTTTACGATAATATGCGCTGTCCGGCAGGTGCCGTCTATATTCATCCAGTCGCCAAGGGCTTCTGATGCGGCGACGACAATGATGCTAAAAAACAGCAGTGTAAAGTATCGCTTGGACTTCGGTGAAAGAACGGAATTGTCTCTCATATGAAGAAACATGGTAAATGAGCTGATGATACATACACCTATCATTACAACATAAACAGGATTCATTATTTCATTTGCCTTTCTGCCGGATATTACGCGTTTTGCACTATAGCTGTATATTTATTGATATCATGTGGTATTCGTAATCTTTTGTAAATTGTTCTATGCTATAGGATTATAGCTTAAAAGGGCATTTTTTTCAATGTCATATATTTTTTTGACGCATACCGTTAAAAATGATATTGACAAATATTTTGTAAGTGTTTATGATGTCAGAGAACGAAATTTTGAAAGAGAATACGATCATGAACAGATTTGGATTTACAACTGCATCCTTTATGTTTTTCTTTTCCTTTACCTCGGACCGATGTAAGGGCATTTTGTGATGCGGTTAAGATCATAAGATAAACTTACAGGCGGTCGGAAAGTAACATTCCGGTCGCTTTTTTGATTGGCGCAGACCTGTGTAAGGAGAATGGTGACGATGAAAAGGATTGCATACAGTGGAATAGAGGGAGCCTTCGCTCATGTGGTTGCCAGAAGGCTGTTTCCGGATGCGCTCCATGTATCCTACGGAAATTTCAGGGACACATATGAGGCGGTGGTGAAGGGTGAATGTGATGCAGCGGTGCTGCCGGTGGAAAACAGCTATGCGGGAGAGGTAGTTGAGGTAAAGGAGCTGTTAAAGGACGGGAGGCTGCATATCGACGGTGAGTATGAGCTGCCCATAGTACAGAATCTGCTGGGGGTACGGGGCAGCAGCATAAAAGACATAAAGAAGGTCATCAGTCATAAAAAAGCCATAGAGCAATGTGATGAGTATATAAAAGAGAGAGGCTATGAGGTCGAGGAAAAGGTCAATACAGCGGTAGCGGCCAGACAGGTGGCAAGGGAACAGAAAATGTCCGTTGCAGCCATAGCAAGCCTTGAGGTCGCAGCCATGTACGGACTCAAGGTTTTGGATGAGCACATCAATACAAAGGATGATAATAAGACCAGATTTGTGGCTGTATCACGCGAGCAGTGATCAGTAAGTGAAGAAACGGAGGAAAAAACAATGGGAATGGCGTATGAAAGGCAGCTGGCAATACCTGCGGAGTTAAAGGAAATGTATCCTTTGACAGCAAAGATGAATGAGACCATACAGGAGAGAAAGGCAGAGCTCATATCCATATTTGAGGGCAGGAGCGACAAGCTGATACTGATCATCGGACCGTGCTCGGCCGATAACGAAGACTCTGTCATGGATTATATCTCAAGGCTCATACCTGTTCAGGAGAAGGTTAAGGACAGGATCTTCATAGTGCCCAGGATTTATACCAACAAGCCCAGAACCACGGCAGAGGGTTACAAGGGTATGCTGCATCAGCCCGATCCTACCGAAAAGCCCAATCTTTTCAAGGGTATTGAGGCCACAAGGCATCTCCATATGCGTGCCGTTATGGAGACGGGCTTTGCATGTGCGGACGAGATGCTGTACACCGAAAACTACGCCTATCTTGATGACCTTCTGGTATACGTCGCGGTTGGGGCGCGCTCCGTGGAGGATCAGCAGCACAGGCTTACATCCAGCGGTATCAGCGTTCCTGTGGGTATGAAGAATCCGACATCAGGTGATTACCGCGTTATGCTGAATGCTGTCAGTGCCGCACAGAACGGACACTCATTCATATACAGGGGATGGCAGGTGCATTCGGACGGAAACAGACACGCACACGCCATTCTCAGAGGCTACACGGATCAGCACGGATCCATGAGACCAAACTATCACTATGAGGATCTGGTGAGACTCTGTGATCTTTATGACGAGATGAAGCTGTTAAATCCCGGGCTTATAGTGGATACCAACCACTGCAATTCCCATAAGAATCCCTTTGAGCAGCCCAGGATAGTCAAGGAGGTACTGCATTCCGCAAGGCACGACAGCCGCATCGCGGATATATTAAAGGGCTTCATGATAGAAAGCTACATCGAGGACGGAGCCCAGGAACCGGGAGGCGGCTGTTACGGCAAGTCCATAACCGATCCCTGCCTTGGCTGGGAGGCTTCGGAGAGGCTTATTTACGAGGTCGCAGATCTTTTATAAGACAGGATTGAAAAATTTTTATAAAAAAGTGTTGACAAATCAAAAAAACAAGTTTATTATTTCGAACCATGAAGAGCAAAGGTGCTTTGGACGAAAGTCCGGAGCACCTTTTTTTATCCCGAAAGATTCCACAAGGTGGCGCGGACCTTACGGAAAAAAGGATAGGAATAATAACAAGGAGGAGCAAAGAAATGGATAAGACAATCCCTGAGCTTTACGGAAGTCTCGTGTTTACGGATAAGATCATGAGAGACAAGCTGCCAAACGATATTTATAAGGCACTCAAAAAGACTATCGACAATAACACCCATCTTGAGCTTGATGTGGCAAACGCGGTAGCGGTAGCCATGAAGGAGTGGGCTGTTGAAAACGGAGCAACACATTTCACACACTGGTTCCAGCCCATGACAGGCTACACTGCAGAAAAACATGACAGCTTTATCTGCCCGGTGGGTGGAGGAGAGATCATCATGGAGTTCTCCGGCAAGGAACTGGTAAAGGGAGAGCCGGATGCTTCAAGTTTTCCGTCGGGAGGCATCACGGCAACATGTGAGGCCAGAGGGTATACGGCCTGGGATCCCACAAGCCCCGCATTTATAAAAGATAAAACCTTATATATCCCCACAGCGTTCTGCTCATACAGCGGAGAGGCACTGGACAAGAAAACGCCGCTCTTAAGATCCATGGATGCCATCAACAGGGAGGCAGTCAGGATTTTAAAGCTTCTGGGTAAAGATGATGTGACCAATGTCCAGACAACAGTGGGACCGGAGCAGGAATACTTCCTCATCGACAAGGAAGACTACAAAAAGAGAAAGGATCTGATCTTTACAGGAAGAACACTTCTCGGTGCGCCGGCTCCAAAAGGACAGGAGATGGATGACCATTACTTTGGAAATCTTCGCACCAGGGTTGCGGAGTTCATGCACGATCTTGATGATGAACTCTGGAAGCTTGGAATTCCCGCCAAGACCGAGCACAACGAGGTGGCGCCCTGCCAGCATGAGCTCGCTCCCGTGTTTGATACCACAAACGTGGCTGTCGATCACAATCAGCTCACCATGGAGATCATGAAAAAGGTTGCTGAGAAACACGGTTATATGTGCCTGCTGCATGAGAAACCCTTCGCAGGTATCAACGGTTCCGGAAAACATAATAACTGGTCACTCACCACCAACACCGGAGAAAACCTTCTGAATCCGGGAAAGACTCCGGCGGAGAACACGCAGTTTCTGCTCTTCCTCTCGGCTGTCATCAAAGCGGTTGACGAGTATGCAGATCTTTTGAGACTATCTGTGGCAAGCGCGGGAAATGACCACAGACTTGGAGCCAACGAGGCGCCGCCGGCCATCATATCAATGTTTTTGGGAGATGAGTTGACAGGTGTTATCGAGGCGATAGAGAAGGATGAGTATTTCAACAAGGTTGAAAGCGTCAGGGTTGAGACCGGTGCGAAGGTTATACCACACTTTATGAAGGATACCACCGACAGAAACAGAACATCACCTTTTGCATTCACCGGTAATAAATTTGAGTTCAGGTCTCTGGGATCAAGCCTTTCGATAGCAGGTCCGAACATCATGTTGAACACTGCTGTAGCAGAGGCTCTCAGCCAGTTCTATGAGGTATTGAAGGATGTTGAGCCGGCCGGCATGGATGAGGCAGTTCACAATCTTGTAAAAGATACCATCATCAAACATAAGAGGATAATCTTCAACGGCAACGGATACGCTCAGGAGTGGGTGGAGGAATCCGAGAAGAGAGGACTCTACAATCTCAAATCAACACCGGATGCAATGCCGGTACTGATCGCTGACAAGAATGTGAAGCTGTTCACCAAACATCACATTTACTCAGAGACCGAGCTTCATTCAAGATATGAGATCAGGATTGAGAATTACACAAAGACGGTTCATATCGAAGCATTAACTTTGAAGGATATGGTGCTCAAGCAGTTTGCACCCGCTCTTAACGCCTATATCGACGATCTCACGGAATCTGTCCTCTCCAAAAAACAGATTGGCGTGGAAGCCGGATGCAAGGTGCAGACAGAGCACATAAACAAGCTGTCGGGCTACTACGAGAATGTTTACAGTGCAACGGAAAAGCTCTCGGCTGATATTGAGAAAGCCGAGAATATGGAGCAGAACCTTGATCAGGCGAAGTTCTATCATGATGTTGTTTTAAGCGATATGGAAGAGATCAGAAAATATGCGGATGCGGCCGAGCCGCTGCTGCCGGAGGGTTATCTTCCCTATCCCACATATGAGGAGTTGTTATTTTATATATAGATCACCTGATACCTTAAGGGTATAAGGAATAAACATCCCACAAAGGCGTGGTATTTGCCGGAGTGGGATGTTTTTATGTTGGTACGGCAGGTTTGTTGAAGCCGAAGAAAAAAGGAGGAAAAGTTATGACGGATGAGATTATGAAGGTTTTGGACGGGGAGGTGTTCGCGGTCTGGTTTCTCATAGGCGCGGCGCTGGTATTCTGGATGCAGGCAGGATTTGCCATGTGCGAGGCGGGCTTTACCAGAGCCAAGAACGCCGGCAACATCATCATGAAAAACCTTATGGATTTCTGTATCGGTACAGTGATGTGGTTTATATGCGGTGCGTCGCTCATGCTGGGAGAAAACATTTTGGGCGGATTTGCCGGAGATTTCAGTTTCGATGTTTTCACAAATTACGGAAACTTTGATTATTCGGCATTTGTATTCAACCTTGTGTTCTGTGCGACAACGGCAACAATAGTATCAGGCTCCATGGCAGAGAGAACTAAATTCTCAAGCTATTGTATCTATTCGGCGATTATTTCTGCGATAATCTATCCCATCGAGGCACATTGGACATGGGGCGGCGGTTTCCTGGCACAGTGGGGCTTCCACGATTACGCAGGATCAAACTGCATCCATATGGTAGGCGGTATCTGCGCCATGATAGGTGCATCGATCTTAGGACCCAGGATCGGTAAATTTGAAAAAGATAAAAACGGTAAGGTTACAAAAGTAAATGCATTTCCGGGACACAACCTTGTCATCGCAGCACTCGGTGTTTTCATCCTGTGGCTCGGATGGTACGGATTCAACGGTGCGGCTGCAACGGATGTGCCGACACTGGGCTCCGTATTTCTCACCACAACGGTAGCTCCTGCGGTAGCAACGGTTGTATGTATGATCTTTACATGGGTAAAATACGGAAAACCCGATGTTTCAATGTGTCTGAATGCTTCACTGGCAGGACTTGTAGCCATCACTGCACCCTGTGATGTTACAGACTGCGCAGGTGCAGCTATAATCGGTGCAATTTCAGGTCTTCTGGTAGTATTCGGAGTTTGGTTCAATGATAACGTTACACATGTTGACGATCCGGTAGGAGCAGTTGCCGTACATATGTTAAACGGTATCTGGGGTACGATCGCTGTAGGTCTCTTCGCAACAGATACAGCACCGGGCTTTGCATCCGCAGGTATTACAAAGGGTCTTTTCTACGGCGGAGGCATCGGTCAGCTCATCAAGCAGTTCGGAGGTATGTTTGTGACAGCGGCATGGACTGTGATTACTATCACGATAGCATTTTTGATCATCAAAAAGGTTGTTGGTCTCAGGGTTACGGAGGAAGAGGAGATCTCAGGTCTCGATTCAACAGAACATGGTCTTCCCTCTGCATACTCAGGATTCTCCCTCATGGATATCTCGAATACAATGGATGTAAACGAGAACACTAACCTGGGTGAGGATGATTATGACAAGGCGAGCGAGGCAATGAAAAACGCATCAGTACCTGTGCTCAACACAGCAGAGACAGTCAGGGGTACTTCACTTGATACAGGCATGAACAAGATCGTCATCATCACTAAGCTTTCAAGATATGATAAGCTTAAAAGGGCACTCAACGAGCTGGGTGTGACAGGTATCACGGTGACTCAGGTTACAGGCTGCGGCATACAAAAGGGAGCCGGACAGATGTACCGTGGCGTTGAGATGGATATGACCCTCCTTCCCAAGATCAAGCTGGAGGTTGTTGTCAGCCAGATTCCGGTGGAAAGCGTGATAGAAACAGCTAAGAAAACGCTTTATACCGGAAAAATCGGAGACGGAAAGATTTTTGTTTATCCTGTAAGCAAAGTGGTGAAAATCCGTACCGGAGAAGAAGATTTTGCGGCATTACAGGATGTGGAGTAAGGTGTCATTTATATCCTGACAGTTCCTGAAACCGGATGCGGGCATTGATATTACAGTGCGAAAGAAGGTGAGTTGCATGGCGGCATTTGAGAAAATTAAATCCGGCATCCCGGATATGGATCAGGCGCTTGATTTCATCAGATTGGGAGATAATGTAGTCTGGCGCGTATCGAAGCTGGAAGAATTCAGGCTTTTTATGGAGCCCTATATTGAGCAGGCAAAGAGTGACCACAGAAATATCATTTATTTTCGCTTCGCAAGTCATGAACCTTTGATTTCCGAGTGCCCGGAAGTAAAAACCTTAAAAATCCCTTTATCCCATCAGTTTGAAACTTTTACTGTGGAGATTCACAACATCATAGAAAGAGAAGGCAAAGATGCCTTTTATGTTTTTGATTGTCTGTCTGATCTGCAGACTGCCTGGGCTACGGATCTTATGATGGGAAACTTCTTCCGCGTAACCTGTCCGTTTTTGTTCATTTTGGATACGGTGGCTTTCTTTCCGATTATCAGGGGAAAACATTCTTTTCATGCCGTGGAAAAAATATTAAATACCACACAGCTGTTTTTAGATGTATATTCGGACCGGAATATGGTGTATGTCCGTCCGTTAAAGGTCTGGCGGAGGGATTCGGAAACGATGTTCCTGCCGCATATCTTCAATAAAAAAGACAGATCCTTTAAGCCTGTTCTGGATGGCGTGCGCGCAAGCCGGTTTTATCAGCTTCTGGGAACCTTTAAAAGATCCGGGGAGGAGCAATACATTGATTCCTGGGACCGTTTTTTCAATTCCGCAAAGCTGCTGTATGACAGCAGCATGGACCTGACAGATATATGCCATACGATGTGCCGCATCATGATGACCCGGGATGAGAAAATGCGAGAGCTTGTTACAAAGCATTTTAAAC
>JAFYAD010000328.1 GCA_017540915.1 Lachnospiraceae bacterium | reverse complement strand
TTCATATGAATCCGACATCTGCCAGCTGCTGCCCATTCCGCTCAAGCCCACAAGTGCCCCTGTAATGCCGCCCAGAAAAGATATCACCGTCGGCAAAGTGATGTAATGAACCATGAGATCTCTCTTCTTGACGCCGAGGGCATAAAGAGCTCCTATCACGCTGCTCTCATTGTTTATCTGATGTATAACGAACACGGAGAGCACATAAGTGAACAGGATGATGACTATGATACCCGCCACTATGCCTACCGTCTTGTTGATCTCAATATCTCCGGAAGCTCCTCCTATCCTTAAGTTATCCTCTTTTGACATAAATTCCATTATGTTGTCCGGATCTTCCGTGAACAACTCGTCCATCATCTCGTCCGACTTTTCTTTAAGCTCCTTTACGCCATCCCTTAACTCCTCTGCGCCATCACAAAGGTCTGTGGCTCCCTTATCAAGATCTGCGCTGCCATCACGTGCTTCTCCTATGCCTTTTCTCAGTTCATCCGATCCGTTTCTCAACTCATCTGTACCAACAGCAAGTCCCATACCTCGCATAGCAGTGTCAAGAGCCGAGACCCCGTCATATAAACTGCCGCTTCCGTCATACAGTTTATCCATGCCGTCCCTTAGTTCGGCAGTGCCGTCCTTTAGTTCAACGGTACCGTCATAAAGCTCGTCCACACCTTCCACCAGATCGTTAATACCGTCTGTGATCTCATCCTTTTTCCCGTAAGTGTCTTTTAAGATCTCCTGATAATACGGATCATCCACTCTCTTATAATCAAAATCAAAATCCTTGATCATCTGCTTGAGCTCATCCGCACTCATGGCATCATTCAATACAAAAGCATAGGTGATCTCTTCCGTTCCCACGGTATTTTCTGTTCTGATCCTGTCGTATTCCTCATCTGTAACGAAGGCGACACCGAATGTACTGCTGTCCACTGCCGTGTCGGAAAGCTTCTTATAGGGAGCATCATAATCTACCGTACTTCCAATACCTGTTACAAGATAGTCCTCATCCCCTATCTTCACGAAATCTCCTGTGCTGATGCCGTGCACGTCACAATATCTCTTTTCCAACACGACCTCATTGGCTGCTTCGGCAAGACGCGGATCAGTCCCATAGCTTTCGATCTTATTATTTTCCCCGTACTTATCCAGGACTATCAGGTCGATCTTCTCCCTGTTCTTGAATATCCTCAATACCGAGCCGTCATCCATGTGGATATCATAAGAAAAATGCTCCTCTATGGTCACTCCCTTGCTCTCGATCTCTTCTATCTGATCATCCTCCAGAGGATAAAATACTGTTAACTGGCCGTCTTCCAGATTGCTCTCCGCCTGATTATGTTCCGTACCCACGATGATCGTCTCGGCAGCATCCACCAATGCTATCACGATATACATACACAGGGCGATCATCACAAAAAGTGATGTATATCTGAACAGATTAGCCTTTATTTCCCTTGGCAGTCTTTTCCTCAATACTCGTTTCATTACAGATCCTCCAATTCAGCAGCCGGTATTCTCTTCTCGTTCAGGTACTCGGTTTTGACCAGTCCGTCTTTTAGGAAGATCACCTTGTGGACCATGTTCTTGATGGAGTTATTATGCGTGACTATGAGCATAGTGGTCCCGTAACGGGCATTGATCTGCTCCAGGAGGATCAGGATATCTCTCGAAGTATTCGAATCCAGCGCACCTGTCGGCTCATCGCACAGCAAAAGCTTGGGATTTTTGATGAGAGCCCTTGCGATGGCGCATCTCTGCTGTTGTCCACCGGACAGCTGCGACGGGAATTTGTTCTGATGCTCCGTCAGCCCCAGTATGTCCAGCAGTTCATTCATATCCAGCGGATCTTTTGTAAGATATTCACATACCTCGATATTCTCTCTTACCGTAAGATTCGGAACCAGATTATAGAACTGGAATATAAATCCCAGATTGTCTCTTCTGTAATCCGAGAGAGCATCTCCTTTCATCCCGAAAACCTCGGTTCCTTCCACCCTGATGGAACCGGAATCCATGACATCAAGTCCTCCGATGCAGTTTAAGAGCGTGGATTTGCCCGATCCTGATGTGCCCTGTATAACACACATCTGCCCCTTCTCAACACTGGTATTGACCCCCTTTAACACCTGGACATAACTTCCGTCCTGTCCGTAACTCTTCTTCACATTTTTGATCTCCAGATACATGTTTTTCTCTCCTTGCTTTGTATATTTTGGGTTACTGTTTTTGCATTGTAACAGACGTATATCGGAAACCCCTTTGGCGCAGGGGCTCACACCGTTTTACATAACAATGTTATGTAAATGTTATTTTTTTACCGTTCCGAAGCGGAACGGCAGAAATTTACTCTTTGACCATTACAAGGTCAACCCAGCCTTTTATCAGATAGTTCAATATCGGTCTCATCCTCCTCTTTGCTTCGTCCTTGTCCTGAATATGTTTTATGACATTGATGAAGGCATCGATGGTCTGATGTGACATCCAGTGTGCCATATACTCATCACAGGTATATCCCTTCATGGCTGATATCATCATCGGCAGCGACTTCTCCAGCAAATCCACGAACTCATCCACGCAGTTCTCATAAACAGTATTTTCCGAGGAACTTAAGAGCAGGATAAAGCTGTCCCGGTATCTGTATATATATTCGATAAACATATCGCTCTCATCGGAATGATCCATCTCTATATCATCCGTCGTTTCCAGCCCGGTCATACTCTCTCTGTCCCGTATGAAATGCTCCGCCAGAAGCTTCTTCAATCCCTTGAGCGGACCGTCGACTATCTCGGCAAACAGCTCCTCTTTGTTCTTAAAAAAGAAATACAGGGCACCCGTAGTGACTCCCGCCTGAGAGCATATATTCCGCAGGGACGCCTTGTTGTATCCCTTTTCCAGGAACTCCTTCTTTGCCGCTTCTATCAAAAGCTCCCTCTTTTTGTATTCCACATCCTTTTTCATATAACCACCTAAAAAGATAACATTGTTACGTAACAGCGTTATCTTATCACCGGATATTTTTTCTGTCAACACCTTTTTTTCAGAATAAATTAAAAAACCTGTAACCGGTGTAAACCGACTACAGGTCTCCCTGTTACCGTATTTTAACGTCTGAATTCATCCTCTTCATCTATATGCTCTATGGTTCCCACAGTCCCATGTATATATCTGTATCGAAGATACATGAAGTTTTTAACCTTGTTGGCGCTGCGCCTGTAATCCTTTATGTCTCTGTTCAGACCGAAATACCTTGCATATTCCTTTAACATGGCATCTGAATATTTTTCTTTCATCTCATCTATCGCAGCATCAGTGGTCTCGGTATTGAACACATTCTCCGACATATAGAGGATCCTCTCATTCATCGCATCCCTAAAATCCCCGTTTTCCCATAGGGCGCTCAGGATCTTATCATGTACCAGTGCGTGCCCGAGCCCGTCCGAATCATAATACCCCTTTGACACAAGATTCATATCGTACAGAACATATCTGAATTTCCCGTCGTTATAGCCCCCGCCGTCACTTAAACGGCTTCTGAAAACCGCAAAATTATCATTCGGCCAGTCCTGATTGACAATACACAGCTGTATGGCATAGTAGTCCATAAAGCTCTCATAATCTATCATCTCAAAGAGCCTGTCAAAATACTCTTTTTGAGACAGGTCATGACTTACGGCGTATTCCTCCACCGCATCAAACAATGCAGCATCTGCCTCCTCACCCAGCTCTATCTCTTCCTCACCCTGAGTCCTCTTCAGCATGACAATGTCTTCTGCATCTATATCATAGTAATGGGAAAAATAAGACTCATCAAACCTTTCCGCCAGCTCGTAAAATCCCCAGTATTCACCGTCCACAAACACCTGAACCGGAGTGTAATGC
>JAFYAD010000327.1 GCA_017540915.1 Lachnospiraceae bacterium | reverse complement strand
TCTCATACCGCGTCCAACCACTGCAACAAGGGCAAGATCAGCCTCCATCTCAATGGCATCCGGATCCACGGACTTATGTATTGCTGCCAGAACCTGCTGTTCCTTGCCTTCAAAATCCTCCTGATGTACGAACACGGTCATGGTATCTATACCCGATGGCATATGCTCGATAGAGATCTCGTTCTCCTCAAAAGCTGACAATACTTTGCGGCAGAATCCGATCTCCGCATTCATCATGTCTTTCTCAACATTGACGGCCACAAAACCTTTCTTTCCCGCAATACCTGTGATGGTATACTCCGGCTTGTGGCAGGTGCTCTCCACGATCATGGTGCCGGGATCTTCCGGCGCATTAGTGTTTTTGATATTGATGGGAATTCCGGCTTTTCTCACCGGGAAGATGGCATCTTCATGCAAAACGGAAGCTCCCATATAAGAAAGCTCCCTGAGCTCTCTGTAAGTTACGGTATGTATGACCGCAGGATCCCTTATAATACGCGGATCTGCCACCAAAACTCCGGAAACATCGGTCCAGTTCTCATAGATAGTGGCATGAATGGCCTTTGCCACGATGGATCCGGTGATATCCGATCCGCCTCTGGAGAAGGTCTTCACCTCGCCCGAAGCTGTCGCGCCGTAAAATCCCGGTATAACAGCCTTCTGCACGTTCTTTAAGCGCTCTGTCATAAGCTCGTTTGTGATATCGGCCAGGAAATTACCCTCATCATCAAAACGGATAACCTCTGCCGCATCCACAAACTCATAGCCCAAAAACTTTGCCATGATGATACCGTTCAGATATTCGCCTCTGCTGGCAGCATACTGAACGCCGGCCTTAGCCTTGAAATTAGCCTCTATGGTCTTAAACTCCTCCTCAAGGTCAAGTTTTAACTTAAGCCCCTTTATGATCTGGTCATATCTGGCATGTATTTTTGAAAGCTTTGTGGAGAAATCCTGATCCTTCTCAGCTGCAGCATAACATTTGTACAGCATATCAGTGACTTTAGTATCCTTGGCATCTCTTTTGCCGGGAGCTGAGGGAACCACAAAGCGTCTTGAATCATCAGAGGTTATGATGTCACCTGCCTTTAAAAACTGTTCTGCGCTGGCGAGAGAACTTCCGCCGAATTTCACCACTTTTAACATTGTTTTACCATCCTTTTTCTTATTAAGCTTACGCGTGCTTTGTCAAATATTCCAACCGGCTTTTCCGTAACCGTGGAAACCGGATCCCGATCCCTCTCAACGTAAAAAAGCCCGATGTTTTATATTATCATGTATACCATCCCTTTAACAATCTGTATATTGCATGAAAATAGAGGCTGTTTGCCTTGATTTAATAAACCTTTTAAACATAACATTAGCGCCTGAATGCTCAGGCGCATAATGATATTTGTACACTATTTTGTGATATCGAAAGATTAACGCTGGTTCTTCTTCCACCAGGGTGTCTTGGACTTCTGCTCCTGCTTGCCGTAATCAGCATCAAACAGAACCGAAGACTGCGCTGCCTTACTGCGGGCTGCGATACCGGTGAGATGAGGTCTCTCCTCTCTCTCCTCTTTCTTCTCAGGCTGAGCGGGCTGTCCGCCTCCCATAGGTATAGTCGAAGAAGGCTTGACGTTCTGTGCAGTGGCTGAGGCGCCATGATTTGCGGAACCCTGATTCTGTGCCATTGCCGAAGGCGCTGTGGCTGCCTGTGCCTTTGTCTCTGCTGCTGCAGCCTGTGCTGCTGCGGCAGCTGCGTTTGTCTGGGCTATTGTAGCAGATACTGTGACACCACCTATATTGGAATTGGTGTTCTCAACCTTCTTGGTAGAATCTATGAAGCCTCTTGCATCATCTATAACCTTAGCGATCTCAGCGGAGATAGCTCTGTATTTTTCTTTTTCTTCAACAGCGTTCTTGTACTGGCTGTGAAGCTTCTTGCCCTCTTCAACGAAGGCCTCAAGACCTGCATCGCTCTCAACATCCAGAAGTCTCAGACTCGGATCCGGTTCTGCTGTGTAGATCTCCTCCTCATGACTCAGCTCCTCTTCATATGTCACGATAGAAGCGCTGTGCCAGATTGTCTCTTCTGCGAGGACATTCTCGGTAGTCTCTGTCTTCTCTGTAGGAACGTCCCTGACAGTGATGATAGAGTATCCAACATCATAACCGAAGGTGTAATTGTAGATGTATACCTGATCCTCGCTGTATGAACCTTCAACAAGATTTGCGCTGGCCTTTGTATTATCGTACGCCTTGCCGTCATAACGCTCGTTTAGCTTGTTCTCAGCTGCGGAACCATCGTCATTGGAAGAAGTGATCTTGTCATTGGCTATCTTCAGAAGTTCCTGACCTGCCTCTTCCTTTGAGTTGTATGTAACACCCTCCGGTGTAACGAAATCCATGGTCTCTTTGTAATAAGAGATCATCATGGGACCCTGAACCTTAACACCGATGATCCTGCCGGTGGAATCTTTTTCCGAAGAAACAACAAGACGTCCCGGATCATATCCCTGATATATAAAGTGCTTTGCCTTGATATCTTTCTGGGCTTCACCTATGATCTCGTCGATGTATGCCTGTTTTGCCTCCTCTTCATTGTCAGTCTTAAAGCTCTTACCATGAGAATAGAGTGAAAAATCAGATGTATATGTAATGGCATAACTTGCCTTTGCCGTATACGCTACAGTGTTTTCCTGAGCCTTCATGATCTTGATGTCAGTCTCGGGATTATATTTGAGCGGTGAGATGGTAACGCCGGGATTAACCTCAGCCTCAGCCTTCAGATCTTCCTCAACTTTTTTAAGAGCGGTTTTGGCTGCATTAAATGCTCTTTCCTTTGCTTTCTCCTCATCAGAAGATGAAAAGATCTGCGTATCTTTTGACAGCGAGATCATACGGTCATCATGATCTTCAACCTGCTCGATAACTTCAAAGGTACGCTCCACTGTACCCACAACCTTATATACAAGCTCGTGAGTAGAGTCATTGAAAGCGTATGACTTGCTCACCGTATCTTCCAAAAGCTTCTGATCCGGTGTGAGGTGATTGATGACTTCAGGCTCTGAGAGCTTGATGCACATACGTTTTCTCTCATCACCAAGCTTCAGCACATCCTGTCCCGTAGAGATCTGTGTCTCTCTCCTGAAGGACTCTGTAAACTCTCTGAGCTCTTCAGGCTCGATAACACGGCTCGTACCCGTAGCATCCGTATAAGTATACTGTTCCGGACGATCGATGACGTTAACGATGTTCTTGGTAAGCTCATAGATGGCAAGCACGTGTCCGTCAGCATCCAGTCTGGCTCCCACGTTCTTCTCAACCTTGCTGCCGGACGCATCGGTATAGATGAGCTTGTCGTAATCAGGATTATCTCCCGACTGCTTTACGCGCTCAAGTCTGGCATCTTTACCGTTTGCGACCTTTGGAACATAGTAATTGGCTATGATCTCTGAAACAGCATCGGGGCCGCCCTCATCAATGGCCTTGGCAAGTTTGTATGAAACACTGCCGTTAACCGCTGCTTTTGCGGATTCCACGTCCTTATCGGCACCTGCTATTGAAGAGTCAACGTCTGTTTTCTCCTTGCGAAGATCTTCCAAAAGCCTCTCTGTAGCCTTGACTGCAGCCTTCTGTTTCTCGATGCATTCCTGCTCGAGTTTCTTTGCCTCGTCGTACTCATCATGCTTTTCTTTGATCTTGTCAATCAGTCTTTCATATTCCTTATCAGCCATTTCAACCTCCCTTTGCATCTCAAATTCCTATAACATTATAGTGGGATTTTTGTTATTTGTAAACAAAAATTTATATCATTTTTTCAAAAAATTTGTAAACTTCGTTACTGTAGTACAAGCCAACAAGCTCACATAAACTCATCCGCCAGGATCACAACGCCTGCTTTTTTGCTGTCCTTTGCACGGATAATGCGCTGGTTTTCGGATCCCCTGAACCTGAGCGAGATATTTTTCCTCTCAATCTCAAATTCTCCGTCCACCATTATGTCAGTCATGGACAAAATCTCATCCGTAGCCTCACAGAAAGCCTTTCCACCCTCCACGAGATCCACATCGAAAGTATACCCGGAATAGATCCAAATATCTTTTTGCGGATATGTGTTATGTACGGCGCGGATAAGCGGCAAAAGTGCCCTCTGATTGTCCGGTTCCATAGGCTCACCGCCCAAAAGCGACAATCCGTTTATATATTCCGGCGCCAAAGCATCCATTATCTCTCGTTCCGTATCTGCAGTATAGGGATCACCGTATCCGAAATCCCAAGTCTGGGGATTAAAACACTCCCTGCAGTGATGAGTACACCCGGACACAAACAGCGAAACCCTGACTCCTATTCCGTTTGCAATATCAGTTTTCTTTATAGAACCATAATTCATATCGATACCTTTAAAGCTTCGACAGGATTTCCTTCGCAATATCCGATATCATCCTGCCGTCTGACTTAACTTCAAAATCCTTTGCTTTCTCGTAATTGGGACGACGCTGCTCTAGAAGCTCCGAAATCCCTTCAACAGTCTTTCTGCCCACCAGCAAAGGTCTGTTGTTGTCGTTTTTAACCCGTTCCAATATCGCTTCCGGTGTCGCAGTGATGAGCGCCACCTTACCGCCTTTGCGCATCAGTCTTCTGTTGCATTCCGACAGCACAGCTCCTCCGCCGCAGGAAACTATCAGCTTGCTCTCCACAGACAGTTCCTCGAGAATCTGTGTCTCTGTCTGCCTGAAGAAACTCTCGCCTTTTTGCGCGAAGATCTCAGGGATACTCATACCCACACGTTTCACTATCAAAGCATCGGTGTCTACAACCGTGCGCCCGGTGAGCTCCTGCAATGCCATGGAGATCGTGGTCTTTCCCACGCCCATGAATCCCACAAGATATATGTTTTTATCTTTCGAAGTGTTTTTGTGGATGACTTTTAATGTGTGCTCAAGATCAGTGTAAGCTATCTGCCCCGGAGCCGATGCAGTCTCCCCCGCTCCGAATGTGATACAGCTGCCCGTAAGTTCACCTGCAAGTCTCGAGACTACACCCACGGCTCCCATTGCCATTGTGACCACCGGTGTATCCGGTTTTTCTGCGTGAAATTCAGCCGTAACGTTCATCAGTCTCAAAACATCCGATGCGTCTTGTGGCATCACCGCAAGTTTTGCTATGTCAGCCCCCGTCTCTGCCAGATATTCCAAAATTCCCGTCATCTCCCCGGCTGAAGGAGTGTCGTCAAAACAATGATGGCTTGCTATAACCCGAACCCCGTAATCTCTCAGGCCCCTGATAAACCCGGAAGCATCGGCGATCTCAGTAGCCTCCACGTCCACAAGATCCGGTCTTGCCTCATCCGAAGCGATATCGGCGAGGAGAAGTTTGATCTCCTCCTCACTCAGGCTTCCCTTACCACCCTGTGAGAGGCTTCTGTATGTGACCAATAAAACGGTGTCATGCACCAGCTCATGCAGGGTTTTCAATGTTTTCAAACATACCGCCGGATCATTTTTTTCAAGGAAGAGATCAATCCTCCACTCCAGCATCCTGACATTATCGGCAATGTACTCTTTTACACGGGATATCAC
Source organism: Lachnospiraceae bacterium (assembly GCA_017540915.1). The sequence goes on along the minus strand of JAFYAD010000327.1, from coordinate 102 downwards.
ACTGTCAGCATCCGTCTCCACCACCGGCACGCACACCGCAGGTCTGTCCTTACCGAATGCTATATTCTTTATCCGCAGCATGATCAGCCCAGAAGTGTATCC
>JAFYAD010000326.1 GCA_017540915.1 Lachnospiraceae bacterium | reverse complement strand
CAATGCGGTACACCCGGTACCGGTGTAAAGTATTTTTTTTAATAAGACAAAAGTACATCTTGTTTTGACGACAAAAGGAGATGTGCTGTTGTGTCATATTTTAGCAGCACATTTATATCCGTCGATCAATGCTTATCTGTGGACGGATAGATAGGTAATGATGGACAGATATTATTGTGTCCCAAAAAGAGAAAAGGAGCGTGGATGATATGAGATCTGATGAGCCGATTGAGGAGCAGGTCAGGTGCGAATTTGAAGGCACGGTGATTTATGTTCCAAGGAAGATATTCAGCATGATGGTACTTAGATGCCAGTATCCTGAGAAGAAGTATATCAGATACAAAGAGGGAGCTGTTCTTTACAGTATGAGTGAGAGAGAATTTAATAAGCTGGCTCATAACGCCGGAGCGGTTCATAAGGTCAACAAGATGTCACTTGTAAAGGTGGCAAAGGTTGACGAGTATCTGGAATACTTTGTTGAACAGTAAGCAAGTGGATAAGGAATAGAGAGATTAGTCCCACTTTTGAGCGGTCAAAAACTTCTTGACTTTTGAGCTGCCCAAAAGTATACTATGGTTAGGTTGTAAGGAGGTGTACAATTTGGCTAAAATGGGACGCCCGAAGGCGGAGGAACCAAAGAAGAATAGGGTTACGGTACGTTTTGACGATCGGGAGTTCGATAAGCTGAAGGAGTGCGCCGAAAAGAACAATCTCACCATAACAGAGACAGTGCGCAAAGGAGTTACAGAAATGCTGGATTCCAAGTCGTAGGACTTTCAATCTCTCTTCCTAACTGCATGGAAAGGATGTATTCTATGGCAAAAGTTAGGAAAGACAAGAAGGGCAGGGTGCTGCACAGGGGAGAATCGTTCAAGAATACGCAGCAGTTATATTGCTATGCATATACCGACTCTTTTGGGGTAAGGAAATGCATATATGCAAAGGATCTTGGTGAACTGAGAGAGAAAGAGAAGAGAGTTGCCAAGGATAAGCTGGACGGACTCGATGTATATGCCATTGCAAAATCGGATATCAATTTCGTGTTTGACCGGTATATATCTACCAAATCCGAGCTGCGAAGCACGACGATGACAAACTATGTGTATACCTACGACCGCTATGTAAGAAAGGGTTTTGGGAAAAAGAAGATTGCCGATGTAAGATACTCGGATGTCCTGGTATTTTATAATGCGCTCCATGAAAAGGGGTTAGCCGTAAATACCATAGATTCGGTACACTCGGTCCTTCATCCTACCTTCCAGATGGCCGTCCGTGACAATATTCTGAGGAATAACCCCTCTGATGGAGTGATGGCGGAACTTAAAAAGAAGATTGAGGGCAGACCGGAACCGCGTCATGCGTTGACGCTGGAAGAGGAAAGAGCCTTCCTGGACTGGATTGATAAACCTGAGTATTCAAGATGGAAGCCCTTGTTTACTGTGATGTTTGGAACGGGTGGCAGAATTGGTGAAATCATTGGTCTGAGATGGAAAGATCTGGACTTTGATGGTAACACGATAAGCATTAACCATAATGTTACCTATTATCCACGCAGCGACAAGAACTACAAGTGTGAATTCAGAGTCTCACTCCCGAAAACCGAAGCAGGTATCAGAACGGTGCCAATGTTAGACAAGGTAAGGGAGGCACTTCTTCTGGAGAAACAGTGTCAGAAGGAGTATGGATATCGGTGTATGGTGGAACTGGACGGTATGAAGGGATTTATCTTCTGTAACCGCTTTGGTAAGCTTCACAGTCCGGCGAGCATAAATCGCGAGATCAAGAGGATCGTCGATGACCATAATGCTCAGGAAGAGGTGAAAGCCAAACGCGAAGGAAGGGATCCGGTAATAATACCGAGATTCAGCTGCCATATAACGAGGCACACATTTTGCACAAGGCTCTGTGAGAATGAAACCAATGTTAAAGTGATACAGCAGGTGATGGGACATAAGGATATTCAGACTACGCTGGACATTTACGCAGAGGTTTCGGAGAAAAAGAGACAGGAAGTATTTAAGGAACTGAACAACAACGATATAATATAGGAAGAGTCCGACGAGGACTCAGTAGTACCCCAAATGAAGTCGCAGTACCCCGTTTGTACCCCACTTTTTCCAACACAGGTACATGGTAGTACATGATAGCGACAAATGAGGGGGAGTGGAAAGAGAGAGGCTACACGATAATGCATGGTAGAGGGTATTATGTAAACCAAATCCCGACAATGAAGTCCGTCAAGGAATAACCCAGGTTTTAAGGGCTTTTTTGAAATTTCTTACACCATTTGTACACCAAAGCAGGTACAATTCTATATGGAACAGACAGCGGACGGTCAGATTCTGGCCGTCCTTTTTCTATCGATAAGGAGGGTATATGAAATATTCAGACGATGGTATTCGAAATGCATCAAAAGTGACTTTACAGATGGCAGGGGCTTATCTGGGCATATCTCCAAACGCGATAGCTATGGGGGTGCGGCTAATTGCATATAAATACGGGAGAATCAATGAAATTCAGGTCGACAATATCGAGAAGAATCTTTCTACGATTATCCAGAAGTTTGAGGAGGTAAAGCAGGACATTTCTTTTCTCTTAAGCGAAAATGCCGATCTCAGGAATTAGGAGTATTGAGTATGCATTTTCGCTGAATATATATCAGGATAGCACAAAAGAATTTGAGGGAGAGGCGGATAGAAAATGAAAGATTTGAAAATAATATCTATTGACCGTAAGACTTTGTATGATGAGATATGGGAAAACTCACTGCATAAGACAGCGGAAAAATACAATGTTTCCGATATTAAGCTGAAAGAGGCTTGTATTACTGCAGAAATTCCACTGCCAACCTTGTCTTATTGGGGCAAGAAAAACATGGAAATGGATGTATCTGCAGATATAGTACCACTTCCTGCATCGGAGAAAACAATGGTGGAGGTTGTTGTGAAAACCGTGAGAAAAGCCGTTAACCCTGACCGAAAGAAGAAGCAGACAAAAGAAATCATGCCCAAACAAAATCTTCCGCAAATTGATGAACAGGAGAAACCTAAAGATGCAGATCAGCCACACAGAGGT
>JAFYAD010000325.1 GCA_017540915.1 Lachnospiraceae bacterium | reverse complement strand
TTTTTGAGGAACATCTCCACAAACTGTACAAGGCAGGCTATGACCAGGATAAACACAATAGTCTTAAGATAAGTCAGGTCAATGCCCTTCTCCTGCAAAGCCGTGTTGTTCAGGATAAACTTGTATATAACCGCAGTTACGAAGCTGGATATGGTGATGACGAATATTACCGCACCGCCCATTCCTGCCGCTGTCTCGGTCTTCTTGGAAACTCCGAGGAAAGGACAGATGCCTAAGAACTGGCTCAAAACCACATTATTAATAATGGCTGAACCGACCGCTATCATCAATAATGTTTTCATTGATCCTCACCCTCCTTTCCTTCGGTCTCTTCATCACCTTTTACCACATTATCAGCGTTGATATCTTCAGATACTTCAGCTTTTGGTCTGATCTTCTCCGGCTTCTTTACTGTATTTACCTTTCTGGTGGTTTCGGAAATTGCAGACTTTCCTCCACAGAAAGCTGCGCTGGCGCAGCCTGCACAGTCACCGGTGATACAGCCTGCCGGAGAGGTCAGGGGCTTACCCTTGGAATCCATCTTCTCTCTCACCACATTCATGATAGCTACCAGAAATGCCAGCACCAGAAATGCGCCGGGTGCCATAATGAATATCGCAGCCGGTGTAAACCAGTTCAACGACAACACCTGGATCCCAAAGAACTGTCCTGCACCTAAGATCTCTCTGACAACACCTATACATGTCAGACCAAAAGTGAATCCCAGTCCCATGCCTATACCGTCAAACACGGAAGGCAGTACCGGATTTTTGGAAGCATAGCTTTCCGCTCTGCCTAAGATGATACAGTTTACGACTATAAGCGGTATATAAACGCCAAGGCTTGCCGACAGAGCAGGCAGATATGCCTTCATCAGGAATTCCACTACCGTCACCAGAGACGCTACTATCACGATAAAGGCGGGCATTCTGACTCCGTCAGGTATAATCTTTCTGAGCATTGATATCAGCAGATTAGAAAATATCAAAACCGCCGTGGTGGAAAGACCCATTCCGAGTCCGTTCATGGCCGATGAAGTCACTGCCAGAGTGGGACACATTCCCAGCATCAGCACAAAGGTGGGATTTTCTTTTATGAGTCCGTTGAAGAGACGCTCTGCGTAAACATTCTGTTGTCTCTCCACAGGCTCCAAAGTCTCTATGTTCTGTATATCAGCCATGTCACTCACCTCCCATCAGAAACTCTCCAAAGTACGCTACCACGGCATTCACACCGTTTGCAACAGCCTTTGAAGTGATGGTGGCACCGGATATCGCCTCAATCTCGTCATCCGAAGCCGGCGCCTGCTTCACAACATTAAATGCCGTGACAAGCTTATCTCTGAACTGTGATACGAAATCATCTTCCGTAGCCTTCATCCCCAGTCCAGGTGTCTCAGCTATATCTGTCACGGAATATCCATTGACGGTTCCGTCATTTCTGATACCGACTGAAAATGTGATGGTTCCCTGTGAACCGTCCTTTGCAGTCACAGTGATGATATAGCCCAGCTTCTCACCTGATGCTGCTTTTGCCGTCACGATATCGTCTATGGAATCCTTGAAGCCTTTACCTGTCACAAACGCGGTCGCTTTCCCGCTGTCAAAGCCTTCAAGCTCCTCAAATGAATCCGCGTCATCAAACACTTCCTTAAATGCTGCCTGTCTGGTCTCGGCTTCCGCTGCCGCGATGGGATCTTTTGTAATATTATACACCGCTCCCAGCACCAGTCCCAGCACCAGAGTTAACACCGCGAGTATCAGGGTGTCATGAATTGTTTTTTTCATCTTTCTTTACCTCCCTTACCCTGACAACTCCGAATGCAGTCGGTACCGTAATCTTCTCAATGACCGGAACCATGAGGTTGCTGAGTATAATGGCAAAAGATACGCCGTCGGCATTCGCTCCGAAGCATCTGAAAAGGCCGGTGAGTACGCCGCAGCATACGCCGTATACTATGCGGCCCACAGGCGTTATGGGGCTTGTGACATAGTCAGTCGCCATGAAAAATACACCTAACATGAGACCGCCACCGCAGAGCTCTGCCACAAGGTATGTGGAATCAAATCCGTGTCCCCCGAAAAATCCCATAAACAACACGAATGAGATGATATATCCGGCGGGTATGGAAAGATCGATGACACCGAAGAGTATCATGATGATAGCCCCCAACAGAATGCACAGCGCACTGGTCTCTCCTATGGCTCCGCCGGTCTTACCGATCAGCATGTTCATAACATTGACACTCTCACCTGCCCTGATGGATGCGAGAGGTGTCGCTCCCGAATATGCATCACAGTTAAAGTTGGTCATATCCGCAGCAAAGGCGATCACCAGAAAACATCTGCCTGCCAGTGCAGGGTTCATGAAGTTCTGTCCCAGTCCTCCGAAGAGCATCTTCACGATCACTATGGCAAAGGCGCTGCCCAAAGCAGTCTCCCAGAACGGCAGAGCGACAGGTACATTAAGTGCCAGCATGAGACCTGTCACGACAGCGGAAAGATCACCTACGGTGACCGGCTGTTTTCTGATCTTATTCATCAGAAACTCACACAGTACAGCAGTCGCCACAGATATCAGCATATGTATCAAAGCCCTAAGACCGAAATTATATATACCGAATACAGATGTGGGCAGAAGGGCTATTATGACTATCAGCATTATGGAACTCGTTGTCTCCCGCGATCTTACATGCGGAGAAGACGATATATTAAGTCTGCTCAAAATCTTTTCCCCCTTATTTCTTTCTCTTGGCTGCCAGCACGGAACGTTTCATGATGCGGATCGACTGGGCCAAGGGTCTCTTGGCAGGACATATAAAACTGCAGCTTCCGCATTCTATACATTCCAGACCGTACCATTTCTCAAAACCTGCGGCATCACCATGATCAGCCATCTTGGCAAGGCGTGAGGGCACCAGCCTCTCCGGGCATACCTCGACACATTTGCCGCAGTTGATGCAGGCTGTGGTCTTATTCTTTGAAACCTCATCTTCAGTGAATGCCAGAATGGATGAGTTTGTCTTGGTGATGGGAACATCGGTATCAAACATGGCAAATCCCATCATGGGACCTCCGGAGATATATTTTGCCGTTTTCTCCGGATCGTTGCCCGCCTCCTCCAAAAGCTCCTTCATGGAGGTTCCTGTATACACAAGGTAGTTTTTGGGATCTTCTATGGCATCTCCCGACACAGTGAACAGTCTGTTCATGATAGGTCTGCCGTATTTGACAGCGTTGAACACCGCTACCAGGGTTGCCACATTATCCACTATGCAGCCGGCATCTGCCGGCAGCATCTTCGAGTTGACTTCCCTGCCGGTAACTGCCTTTATCAGCTGTCTCTCACCGCCCTGCGGATACTTGGTCTTTAAGACACAGATCTCCATGCGGCGCTCCCCTTTTATGAGTTCGCTGACAGCCTCGATAGCGGCGGGTTTATTATCTTCTATGGCGAATACGCCTTTTGCTTTCCTGAATACGGTGAGGATCAGTTTCATGCCTTCCACAAGGCTTCCCGGATCGTCTATCATCTGCCTGTAATCGCTGGTCAGATACGGCTCGCACTCCGAACAGTTCGCTATAATATGGTCGATCTTAGCAGGCTCTTTGGGTGACAGCTTCACATGTGTGGGGAAACCGGCTCCGCCCATACCCACGATACCGGCATCTTTGATCTTGCCGATGATCTCCTCCTCGCTCAATGTATAGGGATCCGCCGCCACATCGAAGATAACTTCCTCGTAAAGCCCGTCATTTTGTATGATGATGGAACTTACCATGTCTCCGTTAGCAACTCTGTGAGGTGCAATACTCTGCACAGTACCGCTGACAGAAGAAAATATGGCAGCTGATACAAAGCCTCCTGCCTCCGCGATCTTCTGACCGCGCAGCACACGGTCACCCTTATTAACACAAGGAACCGCAGGAGCACCGATATGCTGGGACAATGGATATACCATAAGTCCCTTAGGCTCATAAGGCACAACCGGCTTGTCTTCCGTCAGTTCCTTTCCTTCATATGGATGCACACCGCCATTAAATGTCTTAGCCATGCAAAAAATCCTCCAAAAAAACAGGCAGGAACAAGAGCTCCTGCCCGATCCATTCTATAATGTATCATCAATCACGGCTTGGTAAAGAAAAATGACTTTGCTCTCTGAAATCCAAGTTCTTTGTAATTGATGATCTGCTCAGTAGATCCGATAAAAAGAGATCCGCCGCTCTCAAGGGAATCGTGGAATTTTCTGTAAATACCGTCCTTTGCCTCGTCCGTAAAATAGATGACCACATTGCGGCATACTATAAGATGACAATGTGACGGATAAGTATCCCTCAAAAGATTATGTTCTCTGAACTCAACACATTTTTTGATCTCTTCCGAAATCTGATACGAAGGTCCAACCTTCTGAAAATACTTTCTCTTAAACTCGTCGGGAACGGCAGCAATGCTCTTCTCATTATAAAGACCTACTTTGGCCTTCTCCAGCACCTGCTTATCAATATCAGTGGCTATGATCTTGATACCGCTCAAGGGAATATGCCTTGAAAGAGCCATCACCAGAGAGTACGGCTCATCTCCCGTGGAGCATGCCGCAGACCAGATGGTAAGTTTCTTGCCGAACTTTGATATGAGCTGCGGAAAAACCTCATTTTCCAATACAACCCACTGCTCCGGATTACGATAAAACTCCGAAACATTGATAGTCAGGAAGTTTACGAACTCGTCAAACTTCACCTTGTCTGATGAGATCTTTTTCACATACTCATCATATGACTTACAGGCGTTTTTGGAAATCAGGGTATCGATCCTGCGTCTCATCTGCTTTTCCTTGTAAGCATTAAGGTCGATCTTGGTAAGCTGGTAAACATCTTTTTTGAATTTTTCGTAATTATCCATGCTGCCTCCGGAGTAAATATTTAAAAAGACCGGCTATCGAATATTCAGACAACCGGTCATATAGTACTTTTATTCTGCAGTCCCTTCCGTGCTCTCTGTAGCTTCAGCCTCTGCTGTCTCCTCAGATACAGGCGGCTCAGTCAGCGCCTTGATAGAGATTGATATCTTCTTATCATCCTCAGAGAAATCCAGAACCTTTGCCTCGATCTCCTGTCCAACCTTCAAAACATCGGACGGCTTATCA
>JAFYAD010000324.1 GCA_017540915.1 Lachnospiraceae bacterium | reverse complement strand
TCGGCATCCGTCACCAGAATATTGCCCTCGTCGATATCCGCCCCGTCAAATCTCTTTGTGTAATCAAAAATTGCGGCATCGCCGTTTTCTCTCACATTCTCTATTATCTCGGAGACTGTCTTTTCATATTGTGTGTAGCTTGAGGGGCTGCGCTTTAAAAGGTTCTCCAGCAGAGTTCCCTTTGTCTCCGGCGTCAATCGCTGTATTCTCATATTTATTCTCCTTGTAAAAAACTAATACTCTGTTACTTCTAAAAACCTCATATTTATTTTGCTTTGAGCACCTTTGCCAGATCATCAATAAGCTTTGTGATGCGCTCGTTTTTCATCTTCATGCTCACCGGATTCACAACCATGCGTGCCGAAAACGGAACGATCTCTTCCAGAACACAAAGTCCGTTCTCTCTCAAGGTGGACCCGGTCTCGACTATGTCGACTATGACGTCGCTGATGCCCACGATGGGTGCTAATTCTATGGAGCCGTTTAATTTTATGATCTCCACAGTCTGATGCTTTTTGTTATGGAAATAATCCTTTGCGATATGCGGGTATTTAGTGGCAACCCTTATCTGTGTGTTATCGGATAAAATCTCTTTTGCGCTCTCCGGTCCACAGACGCACATGCGGCATTTTCCGAAGCCGAGATCCAAAACTTCATAGATATTTCTGTCTTCCTCCATTATGGTATCTTTTCCGACAATACCTATATCGGCAGCCCCGTATTCCACATAAGTGGGAACATCCGGTCCCTTTGCGAGAAAGAACCGCATCTTGAGATCCTCATTTACAAATATAAGCTTTCTGGTATCTTTGTCCAGCACTTCGCTGCAGGTGATACCTGTCTTTTCAAACAGTTCCATTGCCTGTTTTGCAAGCCTTCCCTTGCCTAAGGCAAATGTAAGATAATCTTCGTACATATTACACCTTCAAAAAATATTCAACATATGGCCATCAGACATCATCATGTCCGTCTATGAGATACACAACCCGTCCTATATGCTTTGACCGGGCATATTCCTCATAATCCGCAGTGCTCTTTGAGCTGTCATACCGTAACAGCTCGGCAGCACCGAAGTTCGCCCTGGTCTTACGGGCTGTTGTGATAGCCTCTTCCACATGATACTCATCATAAACATATAGAGTCAGATTGGTCTGGAGATCGTAATCAACTCCCTGTCTGGTCACCGCATCCAAAAGCTCATCCACTATGATGGCAAAACCTATGGCCGGACTCTCCTTTCCAAAATGCTCCATAAGCCTGTCATATCTGCCGCCTCTGGCTATATGCTGACCGCAGCCGTAACTGTAACAGCTGAAAATGATGCCTGTATAGTACTTATAATCCGAGATCATACCCGGCTCATAGAATATACGGTCCTCAAATCCGTAGAGCAAAAGCTTGTTCTGAAGACTTATAAGGTATTCTATGATGGATCTTAAAGCCGGATAACCCTTTGCTTTTTCGGCGATCTCCTTAAGTTCCTCGGCAGTCCGGTAAAAACCGCACAGTATTCCGAAAAGCTCAGTCAGTTCCGCATCCAATCCCTTGGCTTCCACAAACTCTCTCACACCGTTGTAATTGCGGTTGGCAACCAAAAGACTTATCTTTTCTGTGTCTGCTGCGTCAAAACCTGCTATATTGATAAGCTCTGACAGAATACCCACGTGACCGATGGAGATCTTGAAATCCCTGATCCCGGAAGCCACAAAACAATCTGCCATAAACGCCAGGATCTCAGCGTCATCATCAGCCGAGGCATCCCCTATAAGCTCCGCACCAAACTGAGTCGTCTCTATCTTGCGTCCCTTAAGGCTCTGGTGGTTTACAAAGGTCTGACCTGTGTAACAAAACCTCAATGGCATTGTCTCCGCAGAAAAATATTTGCCGGCACATCTGGCTATGGATGATGTGATCTCCGGTCTCAATACCACAGTGTTGCCTTCCCTGTCAAAGAACTTGAAAAGATCCCTTGTGGGCGTTGTGCCAAGCTCACTTGAAAACATCTCAAAGAATTCAAACACCGGTGTTTCTATGGGCTGATAACCATAGCTTTTGGCTACTCCCAAAAGCTTTTCCTTTATCTTAAATTTCTTGATACATTCATTTCCGTATATGTCCCGCACTCCGTCCGGCGTATGGAAAAGACCGCTTTTCATCGGGTGACACCTCTTTCTTAAAACTATTCGTTATCGCTTTACTATGCTAAAGTGATAACGTGGTAACAAACTAAATTGATTATACATATATTGTATTACTATGTCAAATGATTTATTTCACCTGTCGTCAAGATCCATCTGTAACATGTCAAGATACGGCACGTAAACATGATTTCTGCCGGACACAAAAAAATAAGCCGGATTGAGTTCATCGGTACGAAAGCTCTTGCGTCCGCCCTCATTTGCCCTGTCCCAGAAGACCAGAAGTTCACACAACCTCAGATAATAGTATCTGTCCTCAGCCGTAAAATAGATCAGAAAAAATGCAATGCCGCCCTGCTCTTCAAAAGCCTTCATGAACTCAACCTGATGTTCATGGATATTCTGAAGTGGAAAGGTGGTGGTGGCGCATTCCTTTGCATCAAAACATACAGGCAGCCCCTGTACGGCACCAATGTAATCCACCGTACTCTTCTGATCAAAGTAAGCTAAGGTGATGTGTCTTGTCTCCTTGTCGATGTTGATGGGCGTTATGGGTGTCGGAACCTTTTGTATCAATGCCAGCTTATTGCGTGCGTAAATCTCATTTGTGGTGTTAATGAGCTCCTCTAGGGTTGAACCTCGAAGGCCTCTTGAAGACCATGTTGCC
>JAFYAD010000323.1 GCA_017540915.1 Lachnospiraceae bacterium | reverse complement strand
TCATTGCCTGATGATACCACGTTGAATGTACCGCCGTTTATGGTGATATCACCGGCTGCATTGATGCCGTCATCTGAGGTATTAATATCCAATATACCGTCATTTATGATCAATGCTGTCTCACTCTCGATACCTTCTGTAGCTTCTGAGATAGTGATGTTTCCTCCGTTTAAGGTTATATCCGACTCGCTGTGGATACCATCCGTATATGCCGTGATATTGATGCTGACAGTGTCTTTTATCTCCAGAGTTCCTTTTGACTTTATACCGTGTTTGCTGTTCGCTGTGATATTGATCTCTCCGTCACCGGATATTATGAGATTACCTTTCACAAATATGACAGCCTTAGGATTATCGGCTTCTACATCCTCGGTATTATCTGATTCTTCAGAATTGCCCGTATTATCCTGATCAACAGTTTCTTTTGTACTGTCAGTTTTTTCTGTTCTGTCGGATGTATCACCTGTAAAAGCATTTTCGGTTTTGTCTGTTTTGTCAGTTTTATCTGATCTTCCGGTTGTATTACCGTTATCTGTCTGAACAATTTCTGTATTTAATTGTTCTACCGGGTTTTCACCATTTGAGAAATCCGGCATCTCTCCGTCAGGTGTCTGTGGTCTGTTCTCATCAGAGAAATCAGGTCTTTCTCCATCAGGCATTTCCGGTCTGTTTCCATTTGAAAAATCAGGCATTTCTCCATCAGGCATTTGTGGTCTGTTTCCATCAGAGAAATCCGGCATCTCTCCATCAGGCATCTGCGGCATGTTTCCGCTCACTGCATCTCCTCTGTGATCGAAGCCGGTCATGTCTCCTCTTCCGTTTCCACCATTTCCGAAGAAACCGTTATCCGTAGTGCTCTCCTCGTTGTGAGAAAAATCAGTTCCGTCCTGCAGCGTCACCTTTCCCGTCACATTTACAGTAACAGTATTATCCTTGGACTCACTGTATATTGCCTCTGCCTGATCCGCCATGATGGTCAGATCCCCGAGATTCAACGTCACATCATCATCCGTATCAATATGGATTTGCGAGTATTCGCCGGATATATCGTAGCTGCCGCCCTCTGTGATACTATAAACATCACCCGATGCTACATCAGTCTCTTCATCATCATGATTGTCTTTTCCATCAGAATTTTCCTCCGATTCTGAATCCTCACCTGAAATCTCCGACTGTGCTATCTTCTCCGCAGCCGACGTAATATCCTCCACAACTGACTCTGAAACGCTGCATCCCGAAAAACATAAAGCTGCCACTAAAGATAAAGCTGTTATTATCATCATTTTATTCTTCATACGACTCACTATTCCTTTCAACAATAGGGGGGGGTTGTGTTTTTCTATGTGTGTCATGTTATCGAATAAATATGAATGAATTGTGTTTATTCTGAGCAGAAAATGTGTTCACAAACGGTTACTATTCACAGCCAATGTCATGTGTTCAGTCGGAATGGCCACTTGTAAATAGTAACCAAAAAAGAGCAGAGGACTCTCTCCTCTGCTCTATCAATAATCCTTAAATCTCTATACTCCCAGGAACCTCTTCACAACCTTAGGCATCTCATCCACCTCACACACAGTATCATGCAATACCGGCGCGGTTCTGATGTCCTCGATAGCCTGCGGTACATCTACCTTTGCGATCCTTGAAAGCTCATCGATCAGCTCGAAATCAGACTTTGCGTCATATGCCGGATCGATGGCATTCATAACACTCCTGGTGAACTTGTAAGGTGAAGCCGTGGAAGCTATCACTGTCTTCGTGTCGGCATCCCCCGTGTCTTTCTTGTATTTCTCGTAGACACCGGCTGCAACCGCAGTATGTGTATCGATAACATATCCGGTATCATCGTAGAGTTTCTTGATAACCTCAGCGGTTCCCGCTTCGTCAGTGTAATTGCCGTAGAAAACATCAAGTTTCGCCTTCATATCGTCCGTGATGGTATATTTTCCATTCTCGGAGAGAGACTTCATGTACTGCGCATTCTGTGCGGCATCCTCACCTGCAATACGGTATATCAGGCGCTCAAGGTTGCTGGAGATCAGAATATCCATAGAGGGCGAGCTGGTGAGCTTAAACTCCCTGTCAGCCTTGTCATAGGATCCTGTCGTAAAGAAATCATACAGCACCTTATTCTCATTGGACGCACAGATCAGTTTATTAACCGGAAGCCCCATATTCATGGCATAATATGCAGCCAGAATGTTACCGAAGTTTCCTGTGGGGACCACGATATTGATCTTTTCGCCGTCCTTGATCTTCTCTTCCTTTAACAGCATTGAGTATGCATAAACATAATAAACGATCTGAGGCACAAGTCTGCCCACATTTATGGAATTGGCAGATGAGAATCTGAAGCCCTTGCCTGCCAAAAGCTCGTTGAACATCTTGTCACCGAACATCTTCTTGACGCCTGTCTGAGCCTGGTCGAAATTACCCTCAATGCCCACTACAAAAGTATTCTTGCCCTTCTGTGTCACCATCTGTTTTTCCTGGATCGGGCTGACGCCATGTTTCGGGTAAAACACAATGATCCTGGTGCCTTCTACGTCCGCAAATCCTGCCAGAGCAGCTTTTCCCGTATCACCGGATGTGGCTGTCAGTATCACGATCTCGTCTTTTACATTATTTTTGCGGGCACTTGTGATCAAAAGATGCGGCAGTATTGATAAAGCCATATCCTTGAAAGCAATGGTCTGACCGTGGAAAAGCTCCAGATAATACGCTCCGTCTGCCTGAACAAGCGGTGCGATAACCTCTGTGTCAAACTTTTCATCATAAGCCCTGTTAATGCAGCCCTTAAGCTCTTCTTCCGTAAAATCAGTAAGGAGAAGCTTCATGACATTATAAGCGGTCTCCCTGTAATCCATTCCGGCAAACTCAGCAAAACTCTTATCAAACTTCGGAAGACTGTCCGGCACGAATAAGCCTCCGTCGTCCGCCAGACCTTTTAATATAGCCTGGGATGCCTTGATCTTACCGCCGCCTCCTCTGGTGCTTGAATACAATACTTCCATCCTTATCTCCTTCCTATAACATTTATACTTGTTAACGGTTTTTATTATATATTGATTATTAAACGAAATCTGAACATTATTCCTGATTTAGAAAACGGAAGTCTATTCTCGTTCAATAGTAAAATATACGATTCTAAAAGACTCCTCTCACGAAGAGCAGTCCTACCCCTTTAATCCGACCTTGAAATCCCTCTCTGCCTCACGTTTGGCATCGCGCTTAGCGATGTCCTCACGTTTATCGTACAGCTTTTTACCTCTGGCAAGAGCAATCTCTACCTTCACAAGACTGTCCTTAAAATAGACACTCACAGGCACAAGCGTGTAACCCTTTTCCTTGATCTTGCCCAAGAGCCGCATTATCTCTTTTTTGTGAAGCAAAAGCTTTCTCGGTCTCAAAGCATCTCGATTAAATATATTGCCCTTTTCATACGGCGGGATGTTCATGCCGTATATTATGACCTCGCCGTTTTCTATGTGGACAAAAGCCTCTCTAATGGAGCAGCTTCCCTGTCTCAGGCTTTTGACTTCGGTTCCGCACAGGGCGATGCCGCATTCAATGCTTTCCTCCAGGAAAAAATCGTGATGCGCTTTTTTGTTGTTGGCTATCGATTTTATGTTTGACATGTTTGTATACCATATATTTCATTTTGTTCCCCCTCAGTCGACTTCGTCGACAGCTCCCCC
>JAFYAD010000322.1 GCA_017540915.1 Lachnospiraceae bacterium | reverse complement strand
GCATGCCTTGAAGTCACAGGTCTGAACCCCACGCCCTGCACTATCCCGTAAACCCTGTATCTTCGGATAAGCAAGCCTGTATTCTGTTGTGCCTGTGATAGTCCGCTCATATTTTGCTCCCGAATTAAAAACCGTTATCTTCCGTATGTTTTTTCCATTTACACTTGTATCTATAAGATGATCTGAGGGTCAAAAAGATGATTCACGTGACGAGTACCCACAATCCTGCCCGCCATACCCGTAACCGGATATTGGTTTGATCGGCAACGGTTTATTATCTCATCCTGCCGGACAGTGCAAAATGCGGAAGGTCATAAAACTCACCCTTAAATCCCGGCATGAATCGGCGAAGACTTAAATCTCCTATCACCACGTCAAATCCATCGATATCTTCAAGATCACGGACACCCTTAAGCTTCATGTCCACCCCGAATCCCTCTTTCTTAATATCCATAAAAAATGTTGCCGTGCAAACCTCCGCCGCCCCCCTGTCTGTCAGGAGCTTTTTGATGGCGGTGGCTGTTACGATCTCATGTATCACCAGAATACGCTTTCCGACTATACCATGTGCTATACCCGGCGTTTCACCCGGATCGCCATCATCTGCATATGTCAGACCACCTTCCACCACCTTTTTCAAACCCTTAACATATTCATCCGCAAGAGGATTATATATCGTATATGGTATGCCAAACTCTTTTTTCAGATATTTGGCCGCCTCAAGTCCGGACACGGATACCACTATGTTTTCGCTCACAAGATGCGCTCTCTCAATACAGTCGAGACCGCAATCCATTCCATAGGTGAAAACTTTATCGTAACCGTCCTTCATATATTTTGCCCTGATGATATCCGATGCATTCGGAAGACTAAAGTCCAGGGGTGTGAACCCCAATACACCCAGCACCTTTCGATCTGACATATCGTCCCCTTGGGCTTTTCCGCCAAATTCGCGCATCAGCTCAACATACGCCTTAGACGCTCCTCTGTCGTAATATTCGCAACCATTGGTATTGACAGTCAAAACCGGAATATCCGTCTTTGCCTTTACCAGTCTTTTCAGCGAAGCGTAATCCGTTCCTATGACCGACGGTACCGGAGTCCCGATAACCGCAGCAAAGGAGGCATCTATCTTTTCAAGCGCATCCGACAGCTTATTCGCAAGCCTGTCGTCGCGCCCCATAATGGCATCCATATCCCTGAGTCCGGCGCTGAATATGGCGCTCCTGCCCTCAAACCATCTGGGCTCGTCAAATCCGCATATATTGCCTGCGCAGCCTCCCGCGTCACACACTACCTGTATGCCACCCAATTCAAACAGAACCGATACTGCGCCGGACTGATCCGGGGCAAAAGGATTGGCATCCGGTCTGTCGGATTCGTACATCTTTTCACTCATGGGATTGGCAAATCCCCTGAGCTCAGGAGACCTGTTTTCCAATAATGCATCAATGGATTCAAATAGACGTTTTACTCCCGCATATCCAAAGGGCTGTACATCCGAATTCCATGTGAGATTGGGGACATCCGGATGATAATATCCCGCATCCTTTCCTAGACAAATATCAACCTGCCCGCAACGATTCCTGTCATAATATATCATCGTAGGCTCGAGATTCGAGTAAACAAAGGTTTCCGGCGAAACCTCTGCCAGCCTTTTGATATATATAAAATTGTCATCTTTTGCCGTACCGAAGATTTCTTTTACCTTAAAGCCCTGCTCCGCCAGCATCAGGGAGAGCTCAAAAGGATCGGCATTCAGGCACTCACCCACCGAAAAAGAAAGCTCACCATATTTTCCGCGGAATGAGCTTATGTATGCACACAATTCCTCATATTGGGAATCTCCCGCATCTCCGCCACCCAGAATGTTCACAAAAGCATGATACTGACTGCGTATCTTTTCCGGTCTGTAAAGGCGCACCAGCTCTATAAACGGAATCTTAAGCCTGTCCTCCAGATCAAGCGCCGCAGGTCTTGCCTCAGGATTCAGCACAATATTAAAATTCGCAGATGCCTCTGTCATGAACTCTTCATATGTCCTGCATCGCGATATCTCGTTGACGGTGGTAACACCGGCGCTCTTTAAGATATCATACAGCTCACAATCATCCGCAAGTGGTGCGAAAAAACCCATGATATTAACTGATCTGTTGTCTTTTTTTCGCGGTTCCAGCACAGAGTAGAGCGATTGTCTTACATGCACCATAGGCGGCTTTCTGCCTTCTCTGGTGAGAGCATACATATAGCTGGGTATGACCTTCGCATCTATCTCCTGCTCAGCTTTCCTGCAGACCCGCTCCATATCCGTACCCAAAAGTGCATCAACACAGGTTATGCAGATGACTATAACCTTTGGCTTCGGAGTAAGGCTGTCATAGACCTCACGGATCTTTTTCACTATACCGTCCAGATGTCTTCCGGTCACGATATCTGTCTCATCCATCTCCCTGAAAAAGAATCTGTTGTCATATCCCGGAAGATCACTCACCAGCTTGGTATTACGCCCACAGCATCCCGGCGACACCAGTAACATCACCGACTCAGGGATTGAAAGCGCTGCTCTCTTTACTCCAAAGCCTTCCGCCCCGGGAGAATTGAATGCCAATGCAGCCGGTGAACTGTATATCAGATGAGTATTGGATTTGAGCTCATCCGGGAGATTATCCTTTCCGCGGTCTGCAAGATCCTTAACGGTAAAAAAAGCCGCAGCTCTTGTATTTTCAGTTTTAAACTTAGGTTCTGTATTTTCCTTCATAATTTCTTTATCTTCCGTTGTGGGCGGATAACACCGGATCGGTCATAAAAAATAATGTCGTCTTGATGTTATCTGGCTGATCTTTGCCTGTTTTCGTGCTTTTTTGATTATATTGCGCAAAACGCATTATTAAATCTCGTTTTAATCGGGCAAATATGATATTAAATATAAAATTCCTACGCTTGATCTAACAGCTTCTTTGCCAATTTCAGAAAGACTTTTGAGGTTTCCGACTCCGGATCTCCCTCTATGACGGTCTTCCCCAGATCCTCCCACCTGTTAATGTCCGCAGATCTCGGCACCTCACCCACGATGTCAAGCCCTCTTTCCTCCGCAAACCTTGTGACTTTTTCCGCCGTTTTTGAGCTCGGCAGTCGCTTTTTCCGCCTTGGCCTTGCGCTTGTCGCGGGCTTTTTGGTTCCGCTGGCCGGTGGATTTCCAGTATTTCTTCCACT
>JAFYAD010000321.1 GCA_017540915.1 Lachnospiraceae bacterium | reverse complement strand
GATGTCGAGCCGGTCACAAATATGGAAAAGAGCCTTTTTACAGTGGATGAGCTGACCGGTATCATTCAGGCGTGTGCCAGGATGCGTCCTAATGGGATTACCGATCTGGAGACAAAAAGTTTCATGAAAAAATTTAAGGATAAGCGTTTCGCAGCCAAGTGTGACAGAGATACCATCAGAAAAGGCTGTGATATGCTCGGAATGGAAGTGTCGGAGGTTGCTGCTATTTGTATAGACGGTATGAAGGCCCACGCCGAAGAGATCGGACTTTTGGGACAGAATCAATAGTTTTCTAAAAAATGCAAAAACCTTCACATAGGATAAGGAAACTCAGATGAAAGAAACATGAGATCACGGATTCATTTATCAGAGCATTTTACATACGGTAAACTGCTGAGGTTTACGTTGCCGTCAGTTGTGATGAATGTATTTGCATCCCTGTACATCGTTGCGGATGGGTATTTTGTCGCCAATTATGCGGGTAAAACGGAATTTGCAGCTGTCAACCTGATCATGCCGGTTTTGAATATCCTGGGAGAAACCGGTTATATGTTTGGGGTAGGAGGCAGTGCGCTGATCGCAAAGACGCTGGGGGAAAAGAACCGGGAGCAGGCGAACCGTCTGTTTTCCCTGATTGTTCTGGTGACTTCCTGTCTGGGCGTGTTGATGATGGTGGCAGGATTTATCTTCATGCCGCAGATCACAGCCATGCTGGGTGCGAAAGGGAGCCTTCTTGAATACAGTGCGCTGTACGGACGGATTTTTATTCTTGCCCTGCCCGCATGGATATGGGTGTATGAGTTCCAGCTTTTTTTTGTAACTGCCGAAAAGCCGGGACTGGGACTTGCGGTCACTATATGTGCAGGATTATGTAATGTTGCGCTGGATGCGCTCTTTATCATCTGCTTTAAGTGGGGGATTGTCGGTGCTGCGGCAGCTTCGGCGTTATCCCAGATAGTAGGTGGTGTGCTTCCGATTATCTACTTCGTCCGAAGGAATAACAGCCTCCTTAAACTGGTGAAGCCGGTGTGGGATGGCAGGGCGCTTATCCACTGCTGTATAAACGGTTCCTCGGAATTCATGGCGGAAGCCGCATCGTCCTTGGTGGGGATCATATATAATACACAGCTGCTTAAGTATGCGGGCGAGGATGGCGTTGTCATTTACGGCCTCCTGATGTATGTGAGCCTTATTTTTACTGCTATTTTCGTAGGGTATTCTAATGGCATAGGGCCGGTGTTCAGCTATCATTACGGTGCGCAGGATCAAAGTGAACTTAAAAATCTGTTAAAAAGGAGCCTGATCATCATCGGAGTCACATCCGTCATGATGTTTGTTATTTCCGAATCAATGGCCCATCCGTTTTCCGCTTTGTTTTTGGAAGACGCGTTAAAATTGCTGCCGGATGCCGTTCATGCATTTCGGATTGCTTCTGTTGCTTACCTGTTCACAGGAATGGCTGTTTTCGGCTCGGCTTTCTTTACTGCCCTTAATAATGGACCAATATCGGCGCTGATATCTTTTTTGCGGACATTTGTGTTCGAGCTCGGGGCTGTGCTCATGCTGCCGGTGCTGCTCGGAGTGGAGGGCATATGGTATTCTGTAGTTTTCGCAGAACTGATGGCAGCTGTCACCGGAAGTATCTTTATGGTTGCTTTTCGAAAGAAATATCTCATATAACAGAGTGACAATCGGATTTATTTTTTTTAGGCAGAAAGGAGAGGACAAGATGAAAGTAGGTATTTTAGGTGCAGGCGGGATAGCAAAAAAGATGGCAGAGACGATAGCTCCCCTTAAGGATGTGGAGAACTATGCTATCGCAGCCAGAGATTATGACAGGGCAAAGGCTTTTGCCGGGGAATGGAATTTTGAAAAGGCGTATGGCTCATATGAGGATATGCTGGGGGATGAAAAAGTAGATCTGGTATATATCGCAGTTCCGCATTCCCATCATCATAAATGGACGATCGAGGCATTGAACGCCGGAAAGAACGTATTGTGTGAAAAGGCCTTTGCCGCAAATACGAAGCAGGCTGAGGAGATGATCGATCTGGCCAAAAAGAAGGGGCTGTTGCTCACGGAAGCCATATGGACCAGGTATATGCCTTCACGTAAGATCATAGAGGATATAGTCGGAAGCGGCACGCTGGGAAAGATAATGACTGTTGATTCCAATCTCGGTTACAGGATAAATATGAACGAGCGTATGGTGAAGCCGGAGCTTGCAGGAGGGTGCCTGCTGGATCTTACGGTTTATACGCTGAATTTTTCCAGTATGATCCTCGGAAATGATATTAAACGGATCTCTGCTTCGATGGTGCCGACAGATACGGGAGTGGACGGTCAGGATTCGGTAATGCTTGAATATGCTGACGGCGTGATGGCCAGCATGTTCACGATTATGTATGGTCTTACGGATCGCAGAGGTCTGGTCTGCGGCACGGATGGTTTTATGTGTGTACAGAATATAAACAATCCGGAAAAGATCACTGTCTATGAGCCTGACAGGTCACAATACAAGATAAAGGAAGAGATCGTGGTCCCTGAGCAGATCACCGGTTATGAATACGAGGTCCTCGCCTGTAAGAAAGCACTTGAGGATGGACTCACGGAGTGCAGGGAAATGCCCCATAGCGAGACTCTTACGATCATGAAGCAGATGGATGAGATCAGAAGACAGTTCGGCATCGTATTTCCGTTTGAAAAATGATCATGAAGCCTTGGAGAAGATGGCGGGCAGTTAATGTTCAGCGACTTTGCCTCGGCGCAGCCCCGTATGGGCGACCAGTTTAGGCTTGGAAGACATTATCTGTTTATCAAAAACGGAGCTGTGCTCAGGCTTGACAGCATTACTGATATAGTAAGGGTAGTTACTCGTTCGGGTGTGGGTGTGAGCGTTACTGTCAAAGATGAAGACGGCAGTATGTCATTACCACTTTGCAAGGTGCATAGGTTTAATGACAGGGCAGAGATTGATGAGATACGTAAAGCAGTGCTGCAAAGGCAATCTTAGTTATTTTAAAATTTAGAGGTATCTGATGAGCTTTCAATATTTGTCAGGGAGGGCTGAGGCCAGATATAAGGAATTTGTTGAATTACTGGGGCCTGCGATCTCTGGTGGGAAGGTTATTCCAAGTGCAGATAATGATATCAACCATACCATAGGGCTTCAATATAAGAGAATCACTAAGAAGGGGCTTGAGGTTGAATATGTTTTGGTGCCTACAAAAAAGACTGACCGGGATATACTGAATGTGTTTAACCGCAGTGACGCATGCTATGATAATAATATCAGTTGTCACGAGTATTATCTGAAGCGCAGTGTGACCAAGGATGGTAATATTATTTATAAGGACAAACGCTGCTATAATCTTTATGAAACCTGTACCGATCTTCGCGCCGGTGAGGATCTTAAGGATATAGATCATTCCTGCCCTAACTGCGGTGCCGTGTCAAAGCTTTCGGAACTTAGTCAGGGCTGTCCTCATTGCGGAACATCCTATATCATGGATGATCTGTATCCCAAG
>JAFYAD010000320.1 GCA_017540915.1 Lachnospiraceae bacterium | reverse complement strand
ATCACATCTTCCAGCTCATCGCATCCTTCTTTTAATCCCGGAGTGTTCTCGTCACCGTAATAATATGCCTCTACTTCCTTATATAGTGCCAGCATCAGCGGAACCGATGCCGCCTCGCCGACTTCCTCGGATATAAGCTGTCTTTGGGTTCTCAAGACATCCCTCAGAAGGTCGATGTTGTCCTTTAATGTGGCATTATCTCCCA
Source organism: Lachnospiraceae bacterium (assembly GCA_017540915.1). The sequence continues at coordinate 6,099 of JAFYAD010000320.1, read as the reverse complement.
AAATGGTGGAATCACGTTCTCCTCTCATACCCACCGTGATGACATTCTCAAATTTACCACTCCTTTTCAGACCATCACGCCAGAATCTGGTGATGCCCTCCCTGTTGCTTAAGAAGCTCCACGCATCTCCGTATATTGACTCCGGTCCTCTGAGCTGGCTGTATTCCTCGCCGTGGCGCAGGCAGGGTTCATGGTGCGACAGCCCCATGACAACTCCCAGTTCATCCGCAAGCTCAGCGTTTTTAAGCCCCGGTCCGTCATTTGAAAAACATGATGACCACATGGCGGGCCAGAGGTAATTGCCCTTAAGTCGCAGCAACAGCTCAAACACTCCCTCGTACATCTCCGCGGTAAACCCGCCGAAATGCTGTCTGCTCCAGTTTCCGAAAGCAGGCCATTCGTCATTTATAAAGAAACCTCTGAATTCAACGGAGGGTTCATGTGATACAAATGTATCCTTATCTTCTATAATAAAAGAATCAAGTTTTCCGGGTTTGAGATCCGACCAGTTCACAAATGGTGACACACCGAGCAACTCCGACAGATGGAAAAGACCGTATATGGTGCCGCGCTTATCGCTGCCTGCTATCAGCAGAAGCCCTTCGCTCACCGGAAAGAAACCGTAAACTTCCCTCTTGCCTGTAACCTTCGAGAGATCCACACTGTATTTTGCCAGAAGCTCATCCAAAATCTGCGACTTTCCGGCAATACCGTAGACCACTGACATTCCTTTATCGACCGCATCCGGGCTGTCCGAAGCCTCCGGATACGAACCGAACACCAGCTCTATATCTTTTCTGACTTTATCCGCTATCTTCACTATACCGGAAGGACAGCTCTCATCATGAACAAAACATGGAAGATTTTCCTTTGTAAACCTCATATCAAACCCCCTGATAATATGTAATGACCCTACCTCAGAGTGACTGTGAATAGCAACACCTCAGTCAACAATGCCGAGCCCCAGCAGCGTGAATCTCTTATCCGGATCCGTCACCCTGATCTCAATGTCACGCTCAGCCACAGGTCCTCCCCTGTGGGCAATGAGCACATTGCAGTGCTGCCAGCCCACGATATGCGGATCAATCTCCAGCACCTTCTCACCGTCTATAAACACCTGCGCAATCCCCACTCCGGGATCTGCCGAATCCATGTATCCGACGAGGATAGCGCTGCTCTTTATCCTGGCTTTGAACACTGCCTCTGCCGACCCCTTTCCGGGGTAGAACCAGTTGCCGGCAAACTCCGGAGTATGTTTAAGATCCAGATCTCTCTCCACCATCTGAAGTTCATTGCTGTGGCCGTCAAAAGCGCCCTGATCGTAGCTTATGACCGCCGGGCATGAAGCTATATTGAATCTGTCCACCAGATAAACATTCTCAAACTCTCCGCCCTTTGGAGGTGTTATGCCGCCGATATCGAGATCCTCCATATCTTCCGCCGCATCCGCTGCCCTGAAAAGAATTATCAGTCCGTCCGCCATAATGCGGTGCCCCACATTGGTGGGATGATACATATCATAAAAGAAACGGTTCTTGCTCACCACTCCGCCATCGTCCCTGCTGAGATAGAACTGATCGTAAACCGCATCTTTGATGCTGACCATGGGAAGGTTGTAAGCCTCTCCCACACATTTCAGTCTGTCCTGAAGATTGTAGCCGTCCACGAAAACAGAGAACAGCAGTATCACAGCCGGCTTCTGCGGAGAGTTGTATATCTTGCGGACCAGAGAATCAAAGCACTCTCCCTTTGTCTCATCACCCTCGTCATTCACCGCGAACTCCACGATCACCACATCCGGGCTCTTCCTGCCATCGTCCGTCACATCATGGGCATAGCGCAGCATTCCTACCTCTGAAGGTGTTCCGCCCACACCGGCTTTTGTGTAGCCAACATTGTCCTCATAGCCCCTGCCGGTCACATCGCAAAAACCTTTGAAAGCGTTATATGCATAACAATTTACATTTATCGGTATGGCACCGGCTCCCTGGGTTATGGATCCGCCAATGAAAGCCACTTCCACACGCTCGCCTTTTTTTGCCTTATCCAGCGCTCTCTTCAGCCTGTGGGTATTGCCCGTCTGCATGAGTGACTTCTCTATCATCCTGCGGTAAGCTTCGCTTTCCGTGTCAACCGCGCAGTCATCCGTCTGCTCCGGCGCCGTATATCCGTCGTTCAGATAAAAGCATACTGAAACCTGAGCCATGATACCGGGCTCTGAAAACTCAAATCTGATCTGCCCGGGGACATTGTCATCGTCTGACCAGTCGAATTTGGAGAGATCCATCACCATCTCCATGCCGTCGGACTCAAGATCCATTGTGAGTGTGGTCCCCGTCTTGTATGGATCTGTCTTGCCGTACATCTGAAACACAAATCTCACATTCACCGGCTCTCCGCTCTTCTGAACGGAAACTCCTATGCTGTGGACCTGTTTTCTGAGTCCCTCCACGGTGTCCAGCTCCGCGAGCATGGCCTCATCCGTAACGTTTCCTACCAGCTTTGCTGCGGCCTTCAGCCTTCCGTCGCTCTGGTATAAAAACTGCACTCCCCTCCCCGTATCTCCCGGCTCCGGTGATGCGCATATATCTTTGTCTCTCATGAGATAATAAAAAGGTCTTTTGACAGTAGGGTCTTTGGGTGCCACAGGGCCTCTCGTTTCAGACATAAAGTTACCTCCCAATAAAAAAATAATCTGTCTGTATTATACTAACGAAACGCCAAAATAACAACATTATTATTTAGCAAAAACTGACAAACACTTTGCAAAAAATGACATTGTGCGACCGTGCGGGAGCATTTAAAATACCTTTAAGCATTGTTGCATATTTAAATATAGGAAAAGATAAACACAATACTATGCTAAGGAGAGATCAAAATGTACGAGGAACTTAAAAGCAAATTCAGAAAGATCGGCATCATACCGGTGGTAGTGCTGGAGGATGCAAAAGATGCACGCCCCCTGGGGGAGGCTCTCTTAGAAGGCGGTCTGCCTGCTGCCGAGGTGACATTCAGGACTGACGCCGCCGAGGAATCCATAGCCATCATGTCAAAAGAATTTCCGGAGCTCTATGTGGGAGCAGGCACGGTACTGACCAAAGACCAGGCCGACCGCGCAGTGGCAGCCGGAGCGAAATTCATCGTAGCCCCCGGCTTGAACCCCAACGTAGTAGACCACTGTATACAAAAAGGTTACGCAGTTGCCCCCGGCGTCCAGACTCCCAGTGAGATGGAGCGCGCCATGGAATTCGGCCTTGATTTCGTGAAATTCTTTCCGGCAGAGAACGCCGGTGGTCTTTCCATGATCAAAGCCTGCGCAGCACCTTATACAGCGCTCACCTTTATGCCCACAGGCGGCATCAACAAAGACAATGTCAGAGATTACCTGGCCTACAACAGGATCGTCGCATGCGGCGGAACCTGGATGGTGAAAGGCGATCTCATCAAATCCGGCGATTTCGCCAAAATCCGCGAACTTGCAAGGGAGGCCGCAGACATCGTAAAGGAAGTCAGAGGATAAAGCCATGAAAAAATTTATGGATGAAAATTTTTTGTTGACGAACGACACTGCAGTCGCTCTGTTCAATGCCACAAGGGATGTTCCCATCGTGGATTATCACAACCACCTCAACCCAAGAGAGATATATGAGGATCTCACCTTTTCCAATATGACCGAGGTCTGGCTGGGAGGTGACCACTACAAATGGCGTGCCATGCGCGCCTGGGGTGTGAGCGAAGATCTCATCACAGGAAAAGGCGACCCATACGACAAATTTCTCGCCTGGGCAGACACCGTTCAGAACCTCATCGGAAATCCGCTGTACCATTGGACTCATCTTGAGCTACAGCGGTATTTCCACATAGATACTCCCCTGAAAAAAAACACTGCAAAGGAGATCTGGGATAAATGCAACGCCCTTTTACAGACTAAAGACTACTCAGTCAGAAACCTCCTTCGCATGCAAAATGTCGCTGTCCTGTGTACCACAGACGATCCCGCGGACACGTTGGAATGGCATCGCAAGATAAAAGATGACGGCTTTGAGATCTCGGTACTGCCCAGCTTCCGTCCCGAGAGAGCCATGGGTATCGAAAAAGAAGGTTTCCCCGAATACATGGAAAAACTTTCTGCGGCATCGGGTATGGACATAAGATCCGTGAGAGATCTTATTGATGCTCTCGACAACAGACTTCAGTTCTTTACGGAATGCGGCTGCAGAGTTTCGGATCACAGTCTCGAGGGTTCCTTCTACCGCAAGGCAACAGAAGCCGACGCGGACAGGCTCTTCACCAAACGCATGCAGGGTGAAACTCTCACCGGTGAAGAGATCGCACAGTACAAAGGCTTCCTCATGACCGGACTCGGCAGGCTCTATCACAAACATGACATAGTGATGCAGCTTCACATCGGCGCGACCCGCAATAATTCCACACGGTTTTTTGAAAAGATCGGAGCGGATTCCGGCTTTGATTCACTCAATGATTTCAATTACGCCACCGAGCTCTGCGCTCTGTTAAACGAGATGGACAAAACGGATGAACTTCCACGTACCATTCTGTACTGTCTGAATCCCAAGGATCTTCGCATGCTCACCGCCACCGCAGGAAACTTCTGCGGCAACGAAAAGGGCATCAAAGGCAAGGTGCAGCCCGGCGCGGCATGGTGGTTCTGCGATCACAAAAACGGCATCGAGGACCAGATCGAAAGCTTTTCCGACATGGGGCTCATCGCAACCTCTGTGGGAATGCTGACAGATTCAAGGAGTTTTTTATCTTTTCCGAGACATGAATACTACCGCCGTATCCTCTGCAATAAGATCGGCACATGGGTAGAGAACGGCGAATACCCGGCTGACATGGAATACCTTACGGGTATGGTACGCGGTATATCCGGAGAGAACGCAATGAAATTTTTTCATTTTATCATAACAGATCAGACAATAAAAGGAGAACAAAATGGAACTGAATCTTAAATCAAAAGAGAGCTGTAAATATGACGCTGTATCACTGGGTGAAGTAATGCTGAGATTTGATCCCGGTGAGGGCAGGATTCGCACTGCCAGAGAATTTAAGGTATGGGAAGGTGGCGGTGAATACAATGTGATCCGCGGTCTCAGACGCTGCTTCGGCATGAAGACCGCCGTTATCACCGCATTTGCGGACAACGAGGTCGGACATCTTGTGGAGGATTTCATCATGCAGGGTGGAGTTGACACAGACCTTATCCACTGGAAAAAAACAGACGGTATCGGCCGCGTATGCAGAAACGGTCTGAACTTCGTGGAGAGAGGCTTCGGGATCCGCGGGGCACTCAGCTGCTCCGACAGAGCCAACACCGCAATCTCCCAGGCAACTTCCGCAGATTTCGATTTTGATTATATTTTCGGCGAGCTGGGAGTGAGATGGCTTCACACCGGCGGCATATACGCCGCTCTGTCCGAGCAGTCCGCAGCCACTGTGATCGAGGCTATCAAAACCGCCAAAAAATACGGTACCTGTGTTTCCTACGACCTGAATTACCGCGCATCAATGTGGTCTGCCATAGGCGGCAAGGAAAAAGCCCAGGAAGTTAATAAAGAGATAGCAAAATATGTGGATGTAATGATCGGCAACGAAGAGGATTTTACCGCCTGCTTAGGCTTTGAGATCGAAGGAAACGACGAGAACCTCAAGGAACTCAACCTTGACGGATACAGAAAGATGATCGACACCGCAGCAAAGGAATATCCCAACTTCAAGGTTGTAGCCACCACTCTGCGCACAGTAAAGACCGCTACCGTAAATGACTGGTCAGCTATCTGCTGGGCGGACGGTCAGATATATAAAGCCAAAGATTACAACGGTCTGGAAATCTTAGACCGCGTGGGCGGAGGCGATTCTTTCGCATCCGGTCTCGTATACGGTCTGATGACCACCGCTGACGCCTCAAAGGCAGTTGAATACGGAACAGCCCACGGTGCCCTAGCCATGACCACTATCGAGGGTAGCGCCACAGCTACAAAGGCGGCTTGGGAGAACCTTGTTACCGCCATAGGGCGTGGCGAGGGCATGAAAGAAGCCATGAGCGGTCTAAAAGATGCCATTTTTGGCGTGGGACTT
>JAFYAD010000319.1 GCA_017540915.1 Lachnospiraceae bacterium | reverse complement strand
TATTCCGCTCTTGGTGGTGGACACGGCACCGCAGAGGATCTCGCCCTTGATGCCTCGCGGAGAACCTACTGCTATCACAAATCTTCCCGTATATGTGCTGCCTGACTCCGACAGAACGGCAGGTGTGATACCATCCAGAAGCTCTCTGGTCTCGTCCTCTATGGCGATCTTCAATACTGCTATACCGTACACTTCATTGCTGTTGATGGATGCGACCGGAAACTCCGCGCCCTGTGGCAGAGTCACTGTCATCTGGCCCTTCTTCTGCCAGCCTGCTGCCTTGCTCTGCGTCAAAACACTCAGGTATTCATCATCCATATCTATGATGATGCCGTCCATGCTCTCAATATCAACACCGTCAGTATCAAAAATATCAGCGTTTCTGCTGCTCTTAACCGATACGGTCACCAGACTTGAATTAGCATTTGTTCCGACTTTTATGAGCTTGTTGTATAAAACCTGGTACTGATTGACTGTTAATGTCTGCTCTTCCCTGATGACGATCTGTGCAGACGACGTTCCCTGATCTTCCGTGGCCGTCTCCCCACTACCATCGGGATCTTCTATGAGTTCATTCACATCATAGGCTGTGTCCTCAGGCGCTTTGTCCGAATCAGGTTCCGTGTTCCCTTCATCGGGTTTTTCTGTGTGTACTGTGTATCTCGTCTCGATCAGCTCTATAATGCCCGGGTACACAATGCCCAATGCGGCTGCAGCGCTCAGACCGAAAATCATGCCGCACACTATATCGATCAAAACACGCTTCAGAAGGCGGATCTTTTTATGTTTACTTTTTTTGTTTGTCTCGGTAATGACCTGATAATCTTTATTTTCTTCCATATGATCTCGTCCGTAACAGGATGTGAATAGTCACATTTATAATAAGAATATTATAAATCTATAACTAAATTCTTGCAAGTTATACATTAAAAAGAGTACAATGTAATACAGTTATGAATAAAAAAGTACAAAAAACACTGGAACTGAATAAGATAATAGACAGACTGTCCGGATTTGCCACCTCAAAGCAGGCAAAACGGATGTGTTACAGGCTTCGCCCTTCAAATGATGAGGCAACGGTAAAACATAATCTCGACCTTACAGACAGCGCCAATGCAAGATTCAGGCGCAACACCGGCATCAGTTTTTCCGGACTTAAGAGCGTCACCGAGACCGTCAACAAGATACACACAGGTGTTATATTAGAGAGCGGCGAGCTTTTGGATATAGCTTCGACTCTGGAGACGGCGGAAAATGTGAAAACATATTCCGATGCCACCCGCCCCGACAGCGGAAAAGATGCGCTCTGCTCTCTCTTTGAACAGATTCAGCCTTTACCTGCGCTCAGTGGCGAGATCAGACGCTGCATCATATCCGCAGACGAGTTCGCAGACGACGCTTCAGCCACACTCAAAAATATACGCCGCAGGATTGGAGGCATGGACGGCGCAATACACGATGAGCTGAACCGGATCTGCAACAAGGGCGAGAACCGCTCCTATCTCTCAAACCCGAATTTCACCATGAGGAACGGGCGTTTCTGTCTTCCTGTCAAAGCAGAACACAAAAGCCATTTCCCGGGCATAACCCACGACCAGTCCGGCAGCGGCAACACTCTGTTTATAGAGCCCGCTTCCGTGGTAAAGCTCAACAACGACCTTCAACAACTGTTGCTGGATGAGAGAAAAGAGATTGAGAAGATCTTAGCAGACCTTACCAACCTGGCGGCGGATGTAAAGGATGAGATCCTCTCTGACGAGCGTATCCTCACCGAGCTGGATTTCATATTCGCGAAGGCAAGGCTGGCTTCAGCCATGAACGCATTTTTACCACACATAAACTGCGACGGAAAGATACTGTTGAAACAGGCAAGACATCCTCTTCTGGACCCGGCAAAAGCTGTTCCCATAGATATAGGATTGGGCTACGATTACAATCTATGTGTCATAACCGGTCCCAACACAGGCGGAAAGACCGTCAGCCTGAAAACCGTCGGTCTTCTGACGCTGATGGCACAGTGCGGACTTTTGATCCCCGCATCTCCCGGATCGGATATTTGTATTTTTGACGAGGTCTATGCCGATATCGGCGATGAGCAAAGCATAGAGCAGAGTCTCTCTACTTTCTCATCACATATGAAGAACATCTCCTGGATAACAGATCATGTCAGCGATAAATGCCTGGTGCTCTTTGATGAGCTCTGCGCAGGTACCGATCCCACTGAAGGCGCAGCCCTTGCTACCTCCATACTGGACTACCTGCTCAAACTCAATGTCAGATGCGTTGCTACAACCCACTATGCGGAACTCAAGGTCTATGCCCTCTCAACCGACGGAGTGGAAAACGCCTGCCTCGAGTTTGACGTTGAAACATTAAGTCCCACTTACAGACTCTTGGTCGGAATCCCCGGCAAGAGTAATGCTTTTGCAATATCCGAAAAGATCGGACTCAAAAAGGCTCTCGTAGATGACGCGAGAAATCGCATTTCCTCCACCGAGGCATCCTTTGAAGATCTTTATGCAAGCCTTGAGGAAAGCCGCGTCACAATAGAAAAAGAGCGCGAGGAGATCGCAAGATTAAAAGATGAAGCAAGGCTTTTGACCCTTAAACTCACCACCAAACAGGAAAAGCTTGACGGAAGCCGCGACAAGATACTGAAAGACGCCAACGAGGAAGCCGCCAGGATATTAAAGGAAGCCAAAGATCTTGCCGACAGCACCATCCGCGATTTCAACAAATACGGAAGTGCCGGAAATCCCGACATGAAAGAGATGGAAAGAAAGCGCGCGGAAGTAAGGCAGGCCCTTGATGACAAGCGCGAAAAAAGTACCGCTGAGAAGAAACCCGCACCAAATCACGCAGCACCCAAGGATCTGCGTATAGGTGACACGGTACATGTCATATCTATGGACTTAGACGGCACAGTACATTCTCTACCTGATGCCAAAGGGATCCTCACTGTCTCAATGGGTATAATGAAGAGCAAGGTTCCTCTCAGCGACATCGCCGTAATTGATGACGCACCTGCCGAGCGCAAGCCCAAAAAGGCAACCGCCCACACAGGCAAAATCCTGTCCGATAAAGCACTCTACGTCTCTCCGGAGATCCTGTTGATCGGAAAGACCGTGGATGAAGCACTGCAAGAGTTGGACAAATACCTTGATGACGCCTACCTTTCACACCTTTCAAG
>JAFYAD010000318.1 GCA_017540915.1 Lachnospiraceae bacterium | reverse complement strand
CATAAGCCTGTGCCCTGGGCATGCCTTCCTCTACGGCTGCATCAGCCATAGCCTCGATGAACATGAATACATAAGCGGGTGCGGAGCCGCTGACGCCTACCACCGCATCCATGAGATTTTCGGAAACGACGGAAGCACGTCCGAAAGCCCTTAAGATGGAAAGTGCTGTTTCCTTCTCCTCATCGCTTACCAGAGCGTTGGGGGTAGCTGCCGTGATGGCTTCCCCTACCAGTGCTGCGGTATTGGGCATGCAGCGTACGCACTTGATATTGCTGCCCAGATGCTCTGACAGCCATGCAAGGGTCTTGCCTGCCATGATGGATATGACCACCTGATCAGCCTTAAGCTGATCCTTAAAACCTTCTATAGCAGATGCGGCAAACTGGGGCTTTACAGCCAGTACCAGATAGTCCGCATTCTTTACAACTTCCTTATTATCCGTGCCTGCGTTGATCTTAAACTCATCGGCACGCTTCTTTGCCATATCTGCGTTAACATCCGCACCGTAGATATCCGAAGGTTCTACTATGCCTTTCTTTAACAGCCCGCCTATCATAGCTCCGGCCATATTTCCCAATCCTATGAATCCTATTTTCATTTTTCTCTTTTTCCTCCCCTTTACCGGCTCCGTTCATCTTATGAAAGAAGCCGAAAAATAGCAAGTTGTATTTTACTACAATGGGGTATTTTATTCAATCCCGTCCTGTATATCTTTGATCATCCTGTTCTGCTTCTTTGCCTCATCATACAGGCTGTAATAATAGATCGCTGCAATGATGATGTACGGAATGGTAAAGGATCTGAAGTATTCAAACCATCCTTTCGGGCTTATGGGATCAAATAAACTCAGTATGCCAAGGAAGCCGGCACACAGCGCGATCACTATAACATACTGCAGGATTATCATCGCCAGCGGGCTGAGTTCGTCAAACAGCTTATTTAATGACAGGACAAAGGATGCGATGACGCACAGACCGAACATTATCAGCGTATTGGAATTGCTGGTCTGTGTCCCGCCTATGATATTCACGACTGCTCCCGATACGGAAACCATCGTATATGAGATGCAGATATATAAAAGAAGTGTTTTTAAATAATTTTTCATACGGTTTTCCTCTTCATCAGCTGCAGATATTCATTAAATGCCTTTTTATAGCTGCGGTTTATGCATATCCTCTCTCCGTTATCGAAGAAGGCATATACTTTCATGTTCAGATCCGGCTTAAGCTGCCTGATCTTATAGACGTTGATAAGGTTTGATTTCGAAACCCTCACAAATCCGTAATTCCAGAGCATCTCCTCACATGAGGAAAGCGTGTTCATCAGGCGGAACACCCCGGTCTTTGTATAGGCGAACAGCTTCCTGTCCACGAAGTCAAAATAGTAGATATCATCAGGTCCCAGGATAGTTTCTTCCCAGTCATCCAGGTCCTCATCCGCCGGCCTCCCCGAAAAAGAAGGTCTTTCCGAATTAACGGAATCTATGATCTGACGTACAACGGGACGCATATTCGTAAAATACACGTCCACGTGCTCTTCTTTACAGTTTTTGTCTTCGTACAGGTTAAGTTTCATTTGTTATCTCAGATCGCATTCCAGATAAACATGAATGCGAATACACATCCCCATGAATTCTTTGTATATTTACGTATCATCAGCATCCCGTACAGTGCCACAAAGGTGGTTGCCAGATCGATCATTCCCAGTGTATCGAAGTGAACGGGATGAAACATGATCCCCATCAGGGTACAGACCAGGGCTCCCCAGTCAAAAAACTTGCTCTTTACCGGGTATCTCTTTGAAATGAACTCTGCGATCACCGCATAATTAAATCCTTCAAAAAAGCCCCATACTACGGCAACAACCAGTGTTCCGGCAACGGCCGTAAGTATCCCTGCCTTATGCAGATCAGGTGTGACCATGATGCTAAAGGGTTCATAACCCTCAAACTGTCCCGAAAGCACAATGTAAAGTATATAGGGAAGGAAGCATATGATGGTTCCGGCCACTGCCTTAAGGGTGTTTTCCTTCTTAAGCCCGAAGCTTGCGAAGGGGATCTTACGGAAGATACATACCAGTGTGATCCCAAATCCTGCCATGCCGAATTCCATGCCGGCAGATACCAGCAGTCTGGGCCATACGGAAACGCTGCTGTCCTTGCAAAAAGCCATCAGCGGCCCGCCGATCATTCCATAAGCCAGATACATTGCCATGGTAGCCAGTGCAATGATCCAGAGATTCGTATCCAGCTTCTTCTGTTCAACTGTTAATGTACGTTTACTGATTTTTTTCATTTTGGTAATGCTCCTTTTTCTTTGATAGCATTACCATATCAGATCGTGATCCTGCCTGTGGCAAAATATGCACAAGTTGCATATGCGGATGTACAAGTTGCATTTTTTCTGTGTTTTTATCTGCCAAAGCAAGATTATACCATGCCGGCTTTCATCTGACAAAGCGGCCGTATCATTTCAATATAGTAGCTGCGACTGCGATATCCTCCGCCTGTTCCTGCGTGAACTTATTCTTTGCAAGGCTTAACATGTAATATGTGTCCGCGTCTTCCTTTACATACCAGAACACCCAGTAGCTGCTGCTTCTCTCATCTTCACCGATGGTCAGGCCCTGCTTTTCAAGCTCTTCTATATCTGCCGGGGTATACAGATCATGCTCCTCCGAAAACTCCAGGGCATACCAGCCGTCGATGCGGTTTTCCGGAACGATAGTCTTTATATATTCCTGAACGGTATGATTATCCATATAGAAATGGGAATCCTTCTCAAAGTACGGTATATGCTGATCGGTAAAAGTAAGCTGTACATTTGACGCAGGCAGCCTGGTGATCACTCCGGAATATAACCAGGACGCCGGAGCACTGTTGTTATTTACTGCAGTATACGCCTGGGGCAGTATGTAGGATCCGCCGTAATACCCGTTGTAATCCGAATATATGCTGAGATTGTATCCGCCCGGCAGGTTAAGAGCGATCCAGTCGCCTATCTGCGTTCCTGTGGGTAATATCGCAAAATAATATGAGGAAGTGCCGTTTTCCCACTCACCATACAGCTCGAATACCAGGGGCGTATCTGTGGGGATCTTCATATAATTATCAATAACACCCCCGCCGCCTTCAGGTATTCCAGCGCCTGCCGGTACT
>JAFYAD010000317.1 GCA_017540915.1 Lachnospiraceae bacterium | reverse complement strand
TGTCATGCCATGGGTAATGGCCCCGGAGATCTGGAGGACTATCACAATACCTTTATGGAGAGCGACAGATTCTGCGGTGGACTCATCTGGGAGTGGGCCGATCACGCCGTGATACTGGGATACACAGAGGACGGAAAGCCAAAATACGGTTACGGCGGAGACAGCGGAGAACGCCATGATGACGGCAATTTCTGCATGGATGCGCTTTCGTATCCGGACAGAAGACCGCATACCGGATTGAGAGAGACGAAGCAGGTTTACCGCCCGGTGCGGGTTCTTAAGGGGGAGCAGGACGGAGAGTTTAAGATAAACAGTCTTCTGCGTTTTATCGACGCCGGGGAATACCTTGACTGCAGATGGGAGATCACCTTTGATGGCGGCAAAGCCTGTGACGGGACCTTTGATTTTAACCTGCCGCCTATGGAAGAGACTAAAGTTTATATCCCGGAAGTTTCTCTGGAATACGAAAAAGACGCATACATACGTTTTATTTTCACAGCAAAGAACGGATACAGTGTCTTTGAGGACGGAGAGGAAGTATGCTTTGACCAGATAAAGATATATACAGCCGAAAAACCGGTTGTCTCTCATACAGGACCCTGTCCGGAATTAGAGGAAAGTTTCGGAAAATACAGGATAAAGGCAAATGATACGGAATTTGTGTTCGACAGGCGAAAAGCAAGATTTGAGAGTATTTCTGCAGGCGGAAGAGAAGTGCTGGCACGGCCTGTGGAGTATAATTTTTTCCGTGCTCCGGTTGATAATGACACCATGAAAAACGACTGGTATTCGGCGCATCTCAATGACTACATAGTGAAGGTCTATGACACATCTGTCAGGGAAGACGGGAATTGCGTGGTGATAAACGCAAAACAGTCCTTTGGATGGAGTATCCACCAGCCCTTTGCACGGATGGAAGCCGAGTACACCATAGACGGCAGCGGAAGGCTTGATGTATCATGTACCGCAGAGACATCCAATAAGGTTGAAATGCTGCCCAGGTTCGGCATGAGGTTCTTCCTTCCTGCCGGGTTCGGAAAAATAGATTACTACGGTTACGGAGAGTATGAGAGCTATGTTGACAAACATCAGGCTTCGTATATCGGGAATTTTACGGCAGATGTGTCGGAGATGCACGAAGATTACGTAAGACCCCAGGAGAACGGGTCCCACTGGGGCTGCACCCACATGACCGTGAGTAGCGATGCGCAGTCGGTGACCTTCTCACAGCCCGACGGTTTTTCTTTCAGCGCATCTGAATACACTCAGGAGGAGCTGGCGTCAAAGCGTCATAATTTTGAGCTGGAGAAATGCGGGAACACCGTTGTGTGCGTGGACTTTGCCATGGCAGGAGTGGGCTCCGCGGCCTGCGGACCTGCACTGAATGACAAATACAGGATCAAGCTGCCGAATATCAAAGGAAACATCAGTATCTGTTTCAAAGGTAAAGATAAGTGAGAGATAATAGTATAGCTATTCCTGCGATATTGGCTACTAGAATACCCGGGGAGGTTTGAGATGTTAAAATACAAATGCGGCAACTGCGGAGGAGAGTTCGAGATACATTCACACGGTGAGCTGATGTGTCCTTACTGCGGGACCAAACAGTATTTTTCCGACGCGGAGCTTAAGGGGTATAAGGGATACCGTGACAATGTGCTGCAGTACGTCAGGAGCTTCAACGACAGGGTGTTTGAGGAGGGAGATGTCCTAAAGCTCTGGAGTGACAGCGACATGGAGACACTGGTGAGTAGTACGGGCGACACCATCGAGATCACATATACATATCGCAGCAAAACCGATGATATAGATGTTTTTGTCAACAAGAACAGCGTGATATACGTGTTTCCAGCTGAAAAAAAACATTGTGCGGACAGCATGCTCCGCAATATTGACAGTCTAAAATATCCTTCGGCGGATATCAAAAATATGAGGAACATTTTTCCACACCTTAAGGCAAGATATGAGCTTGAAAACGGTGGCGTGATACTGGCATTCACCAAGAACGAGAATGTTTATCCCATGTTTGTGTTCGCTGACCTTCATCCGAAACATGTTGCATGGATGATATCCAGAATGGAGAATATCAGCTGTCTGATGGAGTTCAATGAGCGTGATCACAGACATATGGATGAGGATAACCTTTTCATCAACCCCGAGAGCCACGAGGTGTTGTTGTACGGGGGATGGTGGGATATGACAGGGAACAGTCCGGTGAGCTGTCTTGAGAAGCTCAGAAAGACTGCGAAGAGGGTTACGGGTTCAAGATTGAAGGACGGTCCTGCTGAATATGAAAGATTTCTGGATTCGGTTCCGAAGGCGTCTGCATACGAGGATTTCGAATACTGGGACAGTGTGATAGAGAACGGCTTCGGAGGTCATAATTTCACTAAGTTTGAGGGATGAATTCTTCTGATCACAGGTACCGTCATGCAGCATATATGCTGCAGAACAGCCGATAACGGAGTAAGCGGCAGGAGGTTTAAAGTGCCTGTGACAGTAACAAGAAAAAACAAACAAAAGAAAGGAAGGTAGGAACTATGGGATACGGCAGTTACAAAGCATCGGACTGGAGCAGACTTAGAGAGAGCAAGAGGCTGGATGACGCATCGGTCAATGAGATCTTTACATCGAGGAAGATGGACGACCGGTATAATCCGTATTATATCGACAAGCGTGAGGCGAGGGATTCCAAGGAGCATCCAAACTCTACCCCCATCGCCATCGGAGTTGATATAACGGGCTCTATGGGATATCTCTCGGAGGAGATCATCAAAAATTCCCTTAACGAGCTTATGAAAAAGCTTTATTCGACCGATCTTGTGGAAGATCCGCAGCTTATGTTTGCGGCTGTGGGAGATGCGGACAGTAACGAGGCACCGCTTCAGGTTACCCAGTTTGAGTCTGATATCCGTATAGCGGAGCAGTTGATGGAGCTTTGGATAGAAGGCGGCGGCGGGGATGCGCCGGAGGATTATCAGCTGTTGTGGTATTTTGTGGCAAAACATACAGACATCGACAGCTTCAGGCTTCGAGGCAAGAAAGGATTCTGTTTTACCATCGGTGACGCCGGTTTTCATGCCGGCTTAAGTTCACGTCAGATTGAGAGGATCTTCAAGGATCAGTCAGAAAAAATCTCTTCAAAGAAGCTGGCAGAGCTCGCTTCAGAACAGTATGAGCTGTTCCATATAGATCTCAGGAGCGGCAAAGCCAGTGCGGCTGAGCTGATCCCCGGCAGAGTGATCTCTTTGGATCCCGATCAGGTCAACTATCTCCCGGAAGTTATAATAGCGGCGATCCAATTGACCAAGGGCATGGATAAGGATAAGGTGTTTAAGGATCTTGATCCTTCAGCGGCGAGTGTTGTCATGAAGGCGATCAAAGATCTTAATGTCGGAGATAAGATAAGACTGTGATAGTGGCTGTTATAGGAAAAAATTTCGGTGATGAGGGTAAGGGGCTTGTTGTGGACTATTTCTGCGCACAAGTCCCTGTTCCTGTTGTAGTAAAACATAACGGAGGTGCCCAGGCAGGACATACTGTGGTATATAACGGCAGAAGGTTTGTTTTTCATCAGCTTTCTTCGGGATCCTTCAGAGGCGCAAAGACATATTTTGCGTCGACCTATTATCCGGATCTTTTCAAGCTTCGCGAGGAGATAAGTGATCTTGGCTTTGCACCTGAGATATACTGTAGTGCGAACACGCCTCTCATAATGATAGATGACGTGCTGATCAACATGGCTGTGGAGACGGCACGGGGAGACAAAAGACATGGCAGCTGCGGAATGGGAATATGGGAGGGCTTCCTGAGGACTGGGGCCGGCGCAGGACTGAGTGCCGGAGAGCTTCGGGGGATGAATGCAGGAACGCTTTTTGCAAGGCTCAAAGAGATCAGGGAAAGCTATGTCCTAAGGAGGATTGCCAATTTGGGGTTGCATGATAAGCCGTCGGAATATCTTGATCTTTTGTCTTCGGATATTGTTCTCGTCAACGCTGCGGAGGAGATGCTGAAGGCTTTTGAATACCTGACCGTTGTGGAAGATGAGTCAGACTTCTTAAGATCACAGGAAAACATTGTGTTCGAGACAGGACAGGGTCTTTTATTGGACAGCGATAATGAGAGATTCGCGCCTCATGTTACGGCATCAAAGACCGGTCTTCATAATATCGTAAAGCTGTTGGGGGCAGCAGGCTTAAAGCTTTCCGAAGTCTGCTATGTGACCAGGACATATGTGACAAGACATGGCGCCGGATTCCTGCCTTATGAGACGGATCGGGAGAAGATCGGTAATATATATACGGATCTTACCAATGTACACAATGACTGGCAGGGCAGTATACGTTATGCAAAGCATGGCAGTGTGGAGGAATTCTTATCCGGAATCCGTGAAGATCTGACGGAAGCCCGGCGGATCTGTCCCGGATCTGCGGGAGATCATAAGCTTCCCGTATCCCTTTTTATCACCCATCTGAACGAGACGGATGGGAAGATCGTGCTCTCCGAGGAGAATATGGATGTAGAAGATTTTATGTCTATTCCTGAAGTGAAATCTCTGATCGGCAGTTTCTATCTGTCGTATGGAGAGGAAGCGGCACATACAAAAGAAAGGGCTTAAATAATTGTATTATTTTTTCAGGAAAAATGATATAACATTATTTATGGCTCAAAATTATTAATTTTATCAAGAACGGAGGCAGATATGGGTATCATTATTGGTTTGATCATCGGAGGAATTGCAGGATGGCTGGCAGGCATCATCATGAAGAGCGAAGGCGGGCTTGTACGTAACATAATCCTCGGCTTGATCGGAGGTTTTGTGGGCAGTTTTGTGTTGGGTATCCTGGGACTGTCCGGAAGCGGTTTCATCGGAAACATTGTGGTATCGGTGATCGGAGCGTGCATTCTGATTGCAGTGGGAAGAGCGCTTTTTAAGAAATAAAGACAGTCGGGAGAGAAAAGACAATGATCTGTGGCAATATACTGGAATACATAGGACACACGCCGATGGTGCGTCTGAATCGCATGAACGATCCGGAGGCAGCTGAGATCCTTGTAAAATACGAGGGGCTGAATGTAGGCGGCTCCATCAAAACGCGTACAGCTTACAATATGATCCGTCAGGCTGAAAAAGAAGGCATAATACATGATGACACCATCATAGTGGAGCCTACCAGCGGAAATCAGGGCATAGGACTTGCGCTTATCGGTGCGGTAATGGGGTATAACACTAAAATCATCATGCCGGACAGTGTGAGCGAAGAGAGAAGACTTCTGGTGAGACACTACGGAGCTGAAGTCATCCTGATCCATGATGCGGGCGATATAGGAGCCTGTATGGAGGAGTGTCTCAATACGGCTGTGAAGATGGCAGAGGAAGACCCGAGAGTCTACATTCCGCAGCAGTTTGAAAATCCGGCTAACCCAATGGTG
>JAFYAD010000031.1 GCA_017540915.1 Lachnospiraceae bacterium | reverse complement strand
TTCGTTGATATTAAGATAGAAGACTTTCTCACCGTCCGCAAATCTGGCAATGGCAGCGTTCTTGGCATTTATGTTTTCTTTGTTGATGATATTGTCCGCCTTGCTCTTGGCCTTGGTGACGGGCATTATGGACTGGAGAAATACGATGGCATCAGGCTGGTATGACTGTATCGTATCCAACAGCTTTTTGTAGATCCCTGCGATATAATCTGTATTGCCTGTGCCTATGTCATTGATGCCTATGCAAAGATAGATCTTTCCGTATTTCTTTTTCTTGAGGAGTTTTTCGCCGGTCGTGGTCTTGCCGCTCTTGTGATCTTTGGCACATTCCGTGGTCAGCGCCTTATTGATGCTCAATCCTGTCTGACATACAAAATCCGCATGATCCGGCAGGTCAGAGTAGTATTGCAGTCCCACGGTTCTCGAATCACCTATGAAAAGCGCATCGTCAAAGAATGAGTAATCCCCGGCGGTAAAGTAATCATATTCCGTTGTGAGAGGTATGAGGCCTGTGTCCACATAGCAGTCGGATTTTGCTTTTCTGGGCTTGTATGTCTCATAGACTGTAACGCCTTCCACAACCAGCCCATCGTCAGCATCCTTATCATCCTTATCATCCTTTTTTGAAGGATCCTTCTCCTGCGGATCATCCGATGTTGCGGAAATGCCGGCATCCTCCCCGGAGGAGGTGTCTTCCGTGGATGTATCCACCTGCGTATCAGCCACTGTGCCGGTGTCATCGGGATCGGGATCCTCAGTATCCGGGGTGTCCGTATCCACCGCATCACTGTAGTCATTCTCGTCGGGATCATAGTAATCGATCTCGTCGTCCGTCTCCGCGGCATACTCCACACTCTCGGTATCTATGTCGGGATAATCGGGATCCAGCAGGAGGCCGAATATGGGAACTGTCTTCCGGACTTTCATTATGTTTTCGGGACCTACCTGTATTACAGTGACGCAGGTCAATACTATGGATGTGACGGTAACACAGGTCAGAAAAGGCGCATGTTTTATGACATATCCTGTTTTCTTGAAAAAGTTTATGATAGAACCCATTTCTGTCCTCGTAAGAGTTTATTTTTCAGCGGGATGATCACATTGAAGGAAAAAATGTCTGCAGTAAAGATCCCGATGCTTAAAATCTGAAATATAAAAACGGATTATCGACTCCCCGGAAGAGCAGATATACGCTGATCCAGAATATCACAAATGATATAACACTCTGCAGCAGTTTGCCTCTTAACATCTTGTAAAGATTGATGGGAAGAGCTGTACACATAACGGCTCCCAATAAGAGAAGCCACCAGTAGTCCGAGAGGGTGTCCTTTAATACCATGGCGTTTGTCATGGCTTCTCCGCTGCGGATACCTATCATATTGCCGAGATATACGAGCAGCGTTTTGAGATCGGTGATGGTGAATATCACCCAGCTCACCGGTATCAGTACCAGTGTGTATATATGTCCCAGTATGTGAACCCTGTCGAAGATCTTCAGCATGAAGAGCTTTTCGATGCCCAGCAGTACAAAGAACATAAGTCCCCATATGATGAAGTTGTATGCGGCTCCGTGCCAGAGACCTGTCAGTGCCCATACTACCAGAAGGTTGAATATAAGTCTGATCTTCGAGACACGGCTTCCACCCAGTGGAATATAGACGTACTCTTTGAAGAAACGCCCCAGGGTCATGTGCCATCTTCTCCAGAACTCGGTGAAGCTTCTGGAAATGTATGGTGCATTGAAGTTTTCTGGAATCTTGAATCCCAGCATCTGCCCCAGTCCCATGGCCATGAGGGAATAACCCCAGAAGTCAAAATATATATACATTGACAGCGCTATGGCGCAGAGCCAGCTGTAGGCTAAAGACATATACGGGATACCGATGGTGGTGGTGGTGTTCCAAAGGGTGTAGAGATTGTTGGCCAGTATGACCTTTGAACCCAGACCCATACAGAACAGACAGGCACCTGATTCCGCATCTGCCAGAGTCACATTGCGTCGCCGCATTTTTTTGCGAACTTCGTCGTATTTAACAATGGGACCTGCTATAAGCTGTGGGAACATTGCTATATAAGCCGAGAAACTGACCAGATGGCGCTCGGGTTTGTATTTGCCCCGATAAACATCCACAACATAGCTTATGAGCTGGAATGTGTAAAAACTGATGCCCAGTGGTAAAGTGAGACCCAATATAAAGTCGTCCCTGCCTAATACATCGCCGGTGAAGAAGTCAAAATATTTGAAAACAAACAGACCGCCAAGATCCAACATCATGATAAGTGCAAGGGTGAGCTTTCGCACAAATTTCTTTTCCTGCATGCTGATCATAATAGCGGATATGAAGTTGATAAATATGAGACATACAAAATATACAAAATATCCCGGCTCGAATTTTTCAATAAAACAGCCGTATCCGTAGAAAAACAGACTTCCGAGCAGGAGAATACAGTTTTTATATCTTCTCGGTGTTAAATAGTATATTAGGAAAAAAACAGGGAGAAACCTGAAAATAAAAAACAAACTGGAAAAAACCATTTTTGCTCCCTAAAAAAAACAAGTATTTGATATGATCACATAAGAAAAGGCTTAAAACACACCGTTTACATACATGGATATCCTAAGGTAGTGTACAAAAATTCAAAAAAAATTTCAATAGGTAAACATAAAGATGTTGAAAAAAAAATAGTCTTATGAGAAACTGTCTTTTGTGAATTATTCACAACAATGGTTATTTTGCAAAAATAACGGCAGGAGATGTGCTTCATATCGCGATCGCGCGCGTGAATAAATTTACGGTAAACGACATTTCCGTTTATCGTATCGTTAGGAGGAAAGACATGAAGGTAGGAGAACTTCTGACAGCCGAAAAGATAGCTATAGGAGAGGCGGCGGAAGACAGGGACGCAGTCATAAAAAGACTGGTGGAGCTGGTGTGTGTGAGAGGCTTTGTGACCAAGAAAGAAAAGCTGTTAAAAGCCATCACGGACAGGGAGAGCGAGGGTTCTACAGGAGTTGGAGGCGGAATAGCCATCCCTCATTGTATGACGGTGGCGGTTAAAAAGCCGCTTTTGTTTGGGATGACACTGGAAAAACCCGTGGATTTTGATTCTTATGACGGAAAACCGGTGGACATGGTGTTCATGATAGCCAGCCCTGACAACGGTGATAAGAGCGGAATGGAGGTAATGAGCAGTCTTTCCCTGCTGCTTACGGATGATGAGTTCGCCGGAAATCTGCGAAAAGCCGGTTCTCCGGAGGAATTTTTAGATATGGTGAATGCAGCGGAGTCCGGGGAGAAGACAGAGGTAAAGAAGTCGGGAAGCTCTAAAAAGAAGAATAAGCTTGCAGCAGTGTGTGCCTGCCCTAACGGCATAGCAAAGGGACCTTTGGCTGCCGGCGCGCTGGAAAAGGCGGCAGAGAAAAGCGGCTGCGTGATAAAAGTTGAAAAGAGGGGGTCAAAGGGCTCGACGGATGTTCTTTCCGCAGGAGATATAGCGGATGCGAAGGCTGTTATCATAGCAAGCGACATCGATGTACCCATGGAGCGTTTTGACGGTAAGAGAGTTGTCAGAGTGACCACTGATGAGTGCATTAAGTCCCCGGCAGATTATATAGAGCAGGCGGTATCCGGCGGAGTATCACAGTTTGATGCCGCAAAAGCCAAAAAAGAGAGTGGAGTTAAGACCGGGAAGTCTGCAACTCCGGCAAATCGGGGCATAGCCGGTTTCATAGCCATGATATTGCCTTTTTTTACCGGCGCAGCGGTTTTGGCTCTGTTTGCGGGAGTCATAAAACTTATGGGTTACGGTGGAGCGATATATGTTGATATCAATAACAGCCGGACTTTTGCCACTATGATAATAGCAGCTGTTGTAACCGGATTTGTTGCCGGTCTCATAGCCGGAGATGAAGGAATGGCAGTGGGATTTTTCGGATGTCTCCTGGTTCGCTGGGGGCAGATCTTCGGAGCCCGGATCTCTGTGGTATCCATAGTGATGATATGCGTGACCGCATTGGTGATAGCAGCCGTGGCGGGAGCGCTGGTACTGTTGTTAAAGAAGATATTTTCGGGTATACCTGCAAAACTCACCTGGCTTAAGAATATTATTCTGATACCGCTGACAGGCTGCATCATATCTGAAGTCCTGGTGTGGTTTGCCGTAAACCCGCTTGTAGCTTTGATCGCAGGTACGATCGCAAAATAATGGTATGATAATGGATGGTGTGATAAGACCGGAATGGCCGGCCCGGTAATGGCAGCAGAAACGGGAAATACATCACAGCCTGAAAAATGAAAATATGAGAGGAACTAAAATGTCAGTACTGAAAGGAATAGAGCCGGCGCCGGTGTTTAAGATCTTCGAGGAGATCAGCGCGATACCCAGAGGCTCTTACAATGAAAAGGCAGTCAGCGATTATGTTGTGAGGTTTGCAAAGGAACACGATATAAAGTGCAGACAGGATGAGCAGGGGAATGTGATCCTGCACAAACCCGCCACAAAGGGATATGAGGACGAGAAGGCCATCGCTCTTCAGGGTCATTTGGATATGGTCTGTGAGAAAAAGAAGGGCAGCGACCATGATTTTACAAAGGATCCCTTGAAGCTTAAGGTAAAAGACGGATTCATCAGCGCTAAAGACACAACTCTCGGTGCAGACGATGGAGTAGCGGTGGCTATGGCGTTAGCACTCATGGCGGATAAAAGCCTTAAGCATCCCAGGATGTATGTTATACTGACTGTCGCAGAGGAAGTCGGTATGGAGGGAGCCATAGGCATCGATCTCTCAAAGGTGAAGGCAAAGCGTCTTATCAATATCGATTCAGAGGACGAGGGAGTCTTC
>JAFYAD010000316.1 GCA_017540915.1 Lachnospiraceae bacterium | reverse complement strand
TCTCCATACGCTGAAAAGGCTTGAGGAGGAAGGCTTTGAGGTTACCCTTCTGGATGTGCATGAGAACGGACTTGTGGTCCCGGAGGAGCTGGAAGCTGCCATCCGCGAGGACACCTGCCTTGTGACCGTTATGTTTGCAAATAATGAGATAGGTACAATACAGCCCATCAGAAAGATCGGAGAGATCTGCAGAAAACATGGTGTACTCTTTCACACAGACGCGGTTCAGGCCATAGGTCATGTCCCTGTGGATGTGGAAGCGGATAATATCGACATGCTGTCCGCATCAGCACATAAGTTCCACGGTCCCAAAGGCGTTGGTTTCCTCTATGTGAAAAAGGGGATACGCATCACAAACCTTATCGAGGGAGGCGCCCAGGAGAGAGGCAGACGTGCGGGTACGGAGAATGTTCCCGGCATAGCCGCTATGGCTGTCGCATTGAAGGATGCAGTTGATAATCTTGACAAAAATGCTGAGTATGTTAGGGCGAGACGCGATCGTCTCATAAGCGGATTGAAGAAAATCCCACATTCAGCCATAAACGGAGACGAGACCAACAGGCTTCCGGGAAATGTAAATTTCTGCTTTGAGGACATAGAGGGAGAGTCGCTGTTGCTGCTGCTGGATGACAAGGGCATACAGGCATCGTCGGGCAGCGCCTGCACATCGGGCTCTCTGGATCCCAGCCATGTGCTGCTGGCCATAGGCCGCGTACATGATGTTGCCCACGGATCCTTAAGACTCAGTATTGATGAGAGCATAACGGATTCCGATGTGGATGAGATCATAGCAAAGGTCACGGAGGTCGTGGAATATTTAAGAGGCTTTTCGCCAATCTGGCGCGATCTGACCGAGGGCAAAAAACAGTTTATTTTGTGATGAGATCACAGGGAGGAAAAAACAATGGCTTTATACAGTGAGAAAGTAATGGATCATTTCCGCAATCCCAGGAATGTGGGAGTTATAGAGGATGCAAACGGCATCGGAGAGGTTGGAAATGCAAAATGCGGCGACATCATGAAGATGTATCTGAAGATCGAGGATGAGATCATAAAGGATGTTAAGTTCGAGACCTTCGGCTGCGGCAGCGCCATAGCATCCAGCTCCATGGCTACCGAGCTCATAAAGGGACAGCCCCTGTCAGAGGCGATGAAGCTCACCAACAAAGCAGTGGCTGAGGCACTGGACGGACTTCCGGACTACAAAATGCACTGTTCGGTGCTGGCAGAGGAAGCGATAAAGTCCGCGATCGACGATTATAACAGCAGAAAGTGATCTGCTGTATACCTGAAATAAAAAACACTGAAAACCGTGTAGATCGGAAACATCATAAAATTCCATCCCGTATCACATCCGTGACAGATAAAGCACTGCTTTATGATCATGTCCATGTGAGTCCGGGGTGGTTTTTTATTTGAAATAAAATATCATTGTGTTTTTTATAAAAATAATGTAAATTATTAGTTAGTTTTGTTTTGACCGGTTTGGGTGGACCGGTTATGAAAGCTAAAGGTATAGAAAGGAGTCGTGAATATGAAGACAGATATTGAGATCGCACAGGAATCGGAGATGATCCATATCAGGGAAGTTGCTGCAGAATATGGCATATCGGAGGACGAACTGGAGCTTTACGGAAAGTATAAAGCTAAATTCACCGACGAGCTGTGGGATCGTGTAAAAGATAACCCCAACGGTAAGCTGGTATTGGTGACAGCCATCAACCCTACTCCTGCAGGAGAGGGAAAGACCACTACTTCCGTTGGTCTTGGAGAAGCATTCGGATATATGGGCAAAAAGGCAATCCTGGCACTGAGAGAGCCCTCATTGGGACCCTGCTTCGGTATCAAGGGCGGAGCTGCAGGCGGCGGATATGCGCAGGTTGTTCCCATGGAGGATTTGAACCTTCACTTTACCGGAGATTTCCATGCTATCACATCGGCCAATAACCTTCTGGCTGCTCTTTTGGACAATCACATCCAGCAGGGCAATGAGCTCAATATCGACACAAGGTCGGTAGTATGGAAGAGATGTCTTGATATGAATGACCGTGCTCTGAGAAATATAGTGATTGGTCTCGGCGCAAAGTCTGACGGATTTGTGAGAGAAGATCACTTTGTCATCACAGTGGCTATTGAGATCATGGCGATCCTCTGCCTTGCAGAGAATATGCAGGATCTCAAGGACAGACTCTCTAAGATCATCGTGGCTTACGATCTTTCGGGCAAGCCTGTGACAGCAGGTGACCTCAAGGCTGTAGGCTCAATGGCAGCTCTTTTGAAGGATGCTATCAAGCCGAATCTTATACAGACACTTACTCATACAGGTGCCATTGTACACGGCGGACCATTCGCCAACATCGCTCACGGCTGCAACTCAGTCAGGGCTACTAAGTACGCTCTTAAGCTTGCGGATATAGTGGTGACGGAGGCAGGCTTCGGCGCAGATCTGGGTGCCGAGAAGTTCTTTGATATCAAGTGCCGCAAGGCAGGATTGAAGCCGGATGCAGTAGTTCTGGTAGCTACAGTCAGAGCGCTCAAATACAACGGCGGCGTTCCCAAGGCAGAGCTTGCGACAGAGAATCTGGCGGCTCTCGAGAAGGGTATCGTAAACCTTGAAAAACATATTGAGAATCTTCAGAAATATGAAATTGATTACGGAGAAGCGCAGGCTTTTGGCCAGTCCGATGACGCAGTCCGGATTATGAGTATTCATAAAAGCAAAGGCCTTGAATTTCCGATTGTGATGGTCTG
>JAFYAD010000315.1 GCA_017540915.1 Lachnospiraceae bacterium | reverse complement strand
GCAAGACCGCCGGTCTTGATAAACGGAACACACTCGCTGGCCGCAAATAAGATCTTCTTCATTAAAAAAACCTCCCCATGATAAACTTCAAGTAATTAATTGAACGGCATCATGACTTCGTCATGATGGTTCCTCCTCCCAATTATGATAAACTGCCTGGACATCATCGTCCTCTTCCAGGAGATCCAGAATGCGCTGGATGTATGTGATATCCTGCTCCTCAGTGAGTGTAACGTAGTTCTGAGGCAACATGGTAACCTCCGCAGAGACAACCGGGATGCCCGCATCCTTGACTGCGTTATATACCGCATCGAAATCATCGGGACTTGTGATGATCTCAAAGCTGTCATCCTCCTCATTAAGATCCTCTGCTCCGGCGTCCAGCACTACCATCATCAGATCATCGGCATCCATACTGCACTCTTCCTTATCGATGATGATCTGGCCCTTCTCGTCAAACATATAGGATACACAGCCTACTGTACCCAGGGAACCGTAACCTTTTGTAAAGCAGTTCCTCACGTTGGCTGCAGTCCTGTTTTTATTATCAGTCAGGCATTTCACTATTATGGCTGTGCCTGACGGTCCGTATCCTTCATAGGTAGTGGTTACGTAATTAACATTTCCGGCGTCACCTGCTGCCTTTTTGATGCCTCTGTCAATGGTATCATTGGGCATGTTATTGGCCTTGGCTTTGGCAATAACTGCTGCCAGCTTGTAGTTGTTGGCCGGATCCGGTCCGCCCTCTTTGACTGCTACCGCGATCTCTCGACCGATCATGGTGAAGATCTTTCCCTTTGCGGCATCATTTTTTTCTTTTTTGTGTTTGATGTTGGCAAATTTTGAATGTCCTGACATAAATAAATCTCTCCTGTGAGTTTTCTTTTGATGATAACATTTATTAAAATCTTTTGCAAGTCTGAGAGTTTTCCTCCCAACTTCGGTCATTACTATCCGCTGCAGCAGACTAGTATACTCTGGGTACCCTCTGGTTGATGTCGCAGGCGAACTCATAATTGAATCGTCCGGACATGCGTCCCAGATCTTCCATTGTGATGCTGAAATCACCGTCCTTGCCCAGGAGCACAACCCTGTCTCCCACATTAACATTAAGGTCTGTGGCATCTATCATGAACTGATCCATGCAAACTCTGCCTACTATCGGCACAAACTCTCCGTTTATCAGTACCTTGCCTTTGCCTGACAGGCTTCTGGCGTAACCGTCACCATATCCTACAGGGACAGTGGCTATGATGCTCTCCCTCTCTGTAACGAATGTTCCACCGTAGCTGATCGGCGTGCCTGCAGGAACTTTTTTGACATGTGTCACATGACTTTCGATAGACATTGCAGGCAAAAGATTGACTGCATCTCTGGAAACCTCATCAGACGGCCACATGCCGTACAAAGCGACTCCCAGCCTTACCATATCAAGCTGCATCTGCGGATAGTCTATTATGGCTGCCGAATTTGCACAATGCTTCAAACCGACATCAACGCCCCTTTCCTCGAGACTTTCCACCATCCGGCTGAATTTTTCGAACTGTTTTTCCGTGAAACTTCTGTCCGTCTCATCACTCTTTGAAAAATGTGTAAAAATACCCTCGATGGTAACCGCCGGAAGTCTTGATATCTTCTCAATATCGTCAATGGCACGGTCGCTGCATTCAAAACCTATACGCCCCATACCGGTATCCAGTTTTATGTGCATCTTCACTGTCTTCCGCAGACTGGATGCATATTTAGATATCTCAAAGGCTGTCTTGTATGAGAACACAGTGATGCTGAGATCGTTTTTCAAAACATCCGATATCTCATCACTGAAAGAATAGCCCAACACCAGTATAGGTTTCTTGAGGCCGGCAGTACGCAGTTCTACTCCCTCCGATACTGTTGCCACCGCAAATCCCCATACAGCAGTCTCCAAATATTTTGCAATGGGAACCGCACCGTGTCCGTACGCATCGGCCTTAACAACCGCCAGTACCTTTGTCGAAGGTTTCAGATGTCTTTTTACCGCATCAACATTTTTTTTGATATTCTCAAGCTTGATATAGGCGCAAACACGTTTATTTGCCATAACTGTATAACACCTCCCCTATCTCTTCCAGAAGATCCCGTGCCATGACGGATCTTCCCGACAACTTTTGCGCAAGATGCTCTGCATTTTTTCCGCAAATATAAGCAGCCAAAGCCGAAATCAACGCCACATTACCGTCATCACCCGCCAGAAGCCCGGCTGTAAAACCGCTCAGTATATCTCCGCTTCCTCCCTTTGATAATGCATCACAGCCCGTGGTATTTATGAAAACATATCCTCCCGGCTCCGCCACCACGGAAACGGCTGACTTTAAGAGAACCGTAACATTGTATCTGTCCGCAAATGAAGTCGCATACTTTACCATGTCCGCCTCGATATCGGATGCCTTTTCTCCCGTGAGCCTTGACATTTCACCGAGATGCGGTGTCAGTACCGCTGCAGTCTTTAACCCTGACAGAAGATCCATATCATCGGATATAATGTTCAGCGCATCCGCATCTAAAACCATGGGGACCTTTGCACCGGCGATGACAGCCTTCAGCACATTCACGGCCTCCTCACTCTTTCCCAGTCCGGGACCTGCCAATATAACATCAGCCCATTCCAGTGCCTCATCCACCGTATTCTTATCCGAATAACTGCCGTAGAGCGCTTCGGGCAGAATCGTCTGCAGAACTCCGAGGTTTTCCTCTGCCGATAAGATCTTCACCAGCCCGGCTCCCGCCCTGTAGGCTGCCTTTCCGCTGAATGCAGCCGCACCGGTCATGTGACGGCTTCCCGCCACCACCAAAACCATGCCGCATGTTCCCTTGTGGGAATTGACACTCCTTGTGGGCAGAATGCGAGCTATATCCTTGTCTTCCAATTGAATGGTTTTCCTGCCCTTATCCAGAGCGTCACTGCCTATGCCGCAGGAACAGATCACCGTCTTACCCGCATACTCCCTGCCGGGATAGAATAAAAGTCCTCTCTTCACGAAAGCAAAGGAATATGTTACCTCCGCTCTGAATGCTATTCCCAGGACGCTTCCGTCATCGGAGGATATACCGCTGGGGATATCCATGGCGATCTTCATTCCACCGCAGGCGTTTGCTGTGCGTATTGCCGTCCGGTAATCACCGGATACTTCCCGGCTTAATCCCACTCCGAATATTGCATCGATCACAACATCATAATCCGGCATGTTACAGCTGTCAGATCCGACAAACTCTTCTAAGGTCTGTATGTCAACTTTCTTTTTGCGGGCGGCCTCAAGCTCAAATTTATTTTCCTCTGAGGCTTTCTCCCTGTCTCCCACCAAAACACAGCTGACAATGCCGCCCCCGTCGGTGAGCATTCGTCCCAAAGCAAGTCCGTCAGCCCCGTTATTGCCGGTACCGCAAAAAATCACTGCCTCACTGCCGCAAACCAGTCCTTTAGCCTCAAGCTTTTCATATACCGAAGACGCAGCATGCTCTATCAGTATACGTGCGGGCAGCCCGATGTTTTCTATTGTATTCCTGTCGGCGTCCCTCATCTCCTGCGCCGATACCGCATATCTCATGAGAAATTTTCCTTTTTTCGGTTATCAGCGCCTTCTCCTGTTTTTTTGACAGAACCGTCGCCAACATTCGCAGTGCTCTGTGCAGCCGGCGTACCGGCTCCCGCGCCGCCGGACTGCTGACTGTCTTTTTTTACCGGAGGTGCCGTAAGCGTGGTGATATCCACGTCATCCCCAATCAGATCAAATATATCCATGACCTGGGGACCAAACATGGAATGCATGTAATTATATATCTGTCTGCTGTTTATATCACGGTTTTGTTTTCTGATGATATTTTTCTTGAGCTCAACCCGGACTTCCGCGATCCAGTCACCTATCTCCTTTGCTTCAGCGTGATTGGTCCTGAGCCTGTCGTAGCAAAAGAGCATCGTCACCGACATAAGTCTGTTGTTAACCTCCCTGATGCGCTCCGGCATCAGTGCGATCTCGTCATTTTTCTGGTCTATGGACTTGTTGATCTCATCCATCATGTCCTTATTGGCATCAAGGCGATCCGCTTCTTTGCCTTCCTCGGCGCCCTCCATGTTGGCCACCACGGCGCTCATGAGTTTGTTTTTATTGCGTCTTAACTCTTTCATTTCCTCGTTAAGCCGCCCCTGTTCCTGCAGCAGTTCATTAAGTTCCTGCTCTATCTCAACCACATCATCCGGTTTTCCGCTCAACGCAAAAAGTCTGTGCCACTTCTGATCCAATACCAAAACCGGAACGCGTGTCTGTTTAATGGCTTCCTCAAATACTTTTATGTGCTCATCATCCATATCTTCAAGCCTCCGTCATCTGTGTGCATCATCTGCAAAAAGACTTATCATCCGGTATTATGCCAGCTCTTCCCACTGTGAGTACAGCTCTTCAAGGCTTTTTTCCGTATCTGCGATCTGCGCGAAGAGTTCATTGAGACCTGCAGAGTTTGTGGCAAGCGCCGGATCATTGGTTCTTTCCGTAAGCTCCTCTTTTTGGGACTCCAGCCTTTCGATCTCCTCTTCCACCGCCTTGAGCCGGCGTTCTTTTTTCTTTTTTTCCGCAGCCGCCTGTTTCTGCTCTGCCCAGTCCTGTCTGGCCTTCTCCTTTTCGGAAAGGTTTATCTTAGCATCGCCCGGTCTCCCCGCGCAGGCCCCGGCAAGCTTTTCCTTTTCTCCCAGGTAATAATCGTAATCACCGCCGAAATACCTTATCTTTCCGCCTGCAAGCTCCAGTATCCCCGTTGAAACCCGGTTTACGAAATATCTGTCATGGCTTACAAAAAGCACCGTGCCCGTGTATGAACGCAAGGCGTTCTCCAAAATCTCAATGCTGTTGACATCCAGGTTGTTTGTAGGCTCATCCAGTATCAGGAAATTGGCCTCTGACAACATGAGTCTGCACAGCGAAAGCCTTCCCCTCTCACCTCCGGAAAGATCCCCCACCTTCTTGAAAACATCATCTCCGGTAAAAAGAAATGCAGCCAGAGTGTTGCGTATCCTGGTCTGGGTCATATCGGGATATGAATCCGCGATCTCATCAAAAACCGTCAGCTCGTCATCCAAAAGCTGCTGTTCCTGATCGTAATATCCCACATGCACATTGGTACCCAGTATGAACCGTCCCGAATCCGCGTTCAACACCTTATTGATAATCTTTAATATCGTACTCTTCCCTGTACCGTTTTCGCCTATCAGCGCAATGCGATCACCTTTTTTGATCTCAAAACCTACGTTATCAAAAATGTGTTTTTGTCCGAAGGACTTTGACAGAGCCTCCACCGTCAGCACATCCGTTCCGCTCTCTATATCCGGTGTCAGAACAAGACGCATATCCGTATTCTCCTCAACGGGAGCATCTATTCGTTCGATCTTATCCAACATTTTCTTGCGGCTCTCGGCTCTTTTGATGGATTTCTCCCTGTTAAATGAAGAGAGCTTTTCAATGACGGCTTCCTGATGCTCTATCATCCTGCGCTGATTGAGATATTCCCGCATCTTTGCGTTCCTGATCTCCTCTTTTTTCTTTTGAAAGGCAGTGTAATCCCCGGAGTAAGTATAGGTCTCCTTCATGAAGATCTCCACCACCTTGGTGACGATACGATCCAGAAAATACCTGTCATGACTCACCAATATGACCGCACCGTTATAAGCTTTCAGATAGTTCTCCAAAAACACCACCGAAGCGAAATCCAGGTGGTTTGTGGGCTCGTCCAACAGCAGTATATCCGGCTCCTCAGCTAAAAGTCTTGCCATTGCAGCCCTTGTATTCTGTCCTCCCGAGAAATCATGCATGGGCTTTTCAAACTCGCTCTCATCAAACCCAAGACCCTTTAAGAGGCCGGTGACTGAGCTTTTGTAAAAACCTCCGCCCCTGTTATGAAACTCATCGGACAGAGTGTGATATTTTTCCATCAGCTCATCAAGCTGTGAACCGCTCAGACTGCTCATCCTCTCTTCCATGGATAACAGCTCGTTTTCCATGTCGATCAGCTCCCTTTTTCCCTCGAGAACATTTTCGAAGAGAGTCTTATCTTTCTCCGCATTCTGATACTGTGCCAGATACCCGATCT
>JAFYAD010000314.1 GCA_017540915.1 Lachnospiraceae bacterium | reverse complement strand
GTCCTTACGCCGTGGCAAAACAGTACGGCTTCTGGATCACCAAAGAATACCGCGAAGCTTACAATATGTTTTGCTGCTCGGGCATTTTGTTTAACCATGAGTCTGAGCGCAGGGGTGAGACTTTTGTGACGCGAAAGATAACTCTGGCGGCTGCACGTATTGCTCAGGGCAAACAGGATAAGCTGTATCTCGGTAATCTGGACTCACTCCGTGATTGGGGATATGCAAAAGATTACGTTGAGTGTATGTGGCTGATCTTACAGCATGAAAAACCGGAGGATTTCGTTATTGCTACAGGTGTTCAGCACAGCGTCCGGGAGTTTGCAACTTTAGCTTTCCACCATGCCGGTATTGAGCTGGAGTGGAAGGGAGAAGGCCTTGATGAGGTCGGTATAGACAAGGCGACAGGCAGGGAAGTGGTGGCTGTCAGTCCGGATTTCTACAGACCTACGGATGTGGTGAACCTCTGGGGAGATCCGTCCAAGGCAAAGCGTGAACTTGGTTGGAATCCCATGAAGACGAGTTTTGAAGAGCTGGTGGAGATCATGACCAGACACGATATGGAAAAAGTTGCGGTGGAGCGTACCGAGGAGCATATCAAGACCAATCTGGCCGAATATCTTGAAAAAGGCGTAGTTAAATAATGGAAAAAAATGCGAAAATATATGTCGCAGGTCACCGGGGCATGGTGGGATCTGCCATAGTCAGAGAACTTGAGAGACAGGGTTATCATAATATCATAACACGCACACATGCGGAGCTTGATCTGACAAGACAGGATCAGGTTGAGAAATTCTTTGCGGAAGAGAAGCCGGAGTACGTTTTTCTGGCTGCCGCAAAAGTGGGTGGCATCATGGGGAATGCCACTGCAAAGGCGGATTTCATGTATGACAACATGATACTGGAGATGAACGTCATACATTCCGCATGGCAAAACGGCAGTAAAAAGCTGGAGTTTTTAGGCAGCAGCTGTATTTATCCGAGGATGGCACCCCAGCCCATGCCGGAGAGCTGTCTTTTGACCTCGAGCCTTGAGCAGACCAACGAGGCCTACGCCCTGGCGAAGATCAGCGGGTTAAAATACTGTGAATACCTGAACGGACAGTACGGAACTGACTATATCAGCGTCATGCCTACAAATCTTTACGGACCGAATGACAATTATCATCCGGAGCACAGCCATGTACTGCCGGCTCTGATCAGACGGTTTCATGAGGCGAAGGAAGCCGGACTTGAATCAGTGACCTGCTGGGGAGACGGTTCACCTCTGCGCGAGTTTTTATACGTGGATGATCTTGCAAACCTCTGTGTTTTCCTGATGAATAATTACAGCGGGGATGAGACTGTAAACGCCGGTACCGGAAAAGAGCTGACTATTAAGGAGCTGACGGAGCTGGTGGCAAAGGTGGTGGGCTACACCGGCAGGATCGAGTGGGATCCTTCAAAACCCAACGGAACCCCGAGAAAACTTTTGGATGTGTCCAAGGCTGCAAAGCTGGGCTGGACCTACAAGACAGAGCTGGAAGATGGTATAAGGCTGGCGTATAAAGACTTTTTGGAGAACCCTATGAGGGCAGAGAGGTAGAAAAGATGAACATAATCTTACTCTCCGGTGGCTCGGGCAAACGCCTGTGGCCCCTGTCGAATGACATCAGGAGCAAACAGTTTATAAAAATATTCAGGGATTCCGACGGGGACGGCGAGTATGAGTCCATGCTGCAGCGCATGTATATGGGGATCAGAAAGGTGGATCCGGATGCGAAGATAACCTTAGCGACATCCAAAAGCCAGGTTTCCACAATTTACAATCAGATAGGTGAGTCGGTCAATATATCGGTGGAGCCTTGCAGGCGGGATACTTTCCCTGCCATAGCTTTAGCTTCATGCTATCTGAACGAGCAGTGCGGAGTCGGTCGGGACGAGCCTGTGGTGGTATGCCCGGTAGATCCCTATGTGGATG
The DNA here is from genome assembly GCA_017540915.1 of Lachnospiraceae bacterium. The sequence goes on along the minus strand of JAFYAD010000314.1, from coordinate 5,053 downwards.
AGGAGTATTTCAAAGCATTGGAAAAACTGGCCCGGCTTGCGGCAGAAGGCAGATCAAATCTGACGTTGATGGGTATGGAACCTACATATCCCAGCGAGAAGTTCGGATACATAATACCGGAGACGTCCGATGAGATAAGTCTTGTAAAGGAATTTAAGGAAAAGCCCGATGAGAAGACGGCGGCGGAATACATTGCAAAAGGTGCGCTTTGGAACGGAGGTATTTTCGCCTATAAGCTGGGTTATGTTTTGGACAGAGCCCATGAGCTTATAGATTTTAAGGGATATCGTGATTTTTACAGGAATTATGACAAGGTCACGAAAATCAGCTTTGATTATGCTGTAGTTGAAAAAGAAGACAGCATCAGCGTTATGAGGTTCTCCGGCATGTGGAAGGACCTGGGAACATGGAACACCCTCACCGAAGCCATGGAGGAGAACACGGTAGGCAACGCCATATTGGATGAGACCTGTGAGAACGTGCATGTGATCAACAGCATGGATGTACCGATACTATGCATGGGCTTAAAGGATGTTATAGTGTGCGCATCTCCCGAGGGAATACTGGTTTCCGACAGGGAGCGGTCGACAGGCATCAAGCCCTTTGTGGACAAGATAGAACAGCCTGTCATGTTCGCAGAGAAGAGCTGGGGCAGCTACCGTGTCATTGACGTGGAAAATGAGAGCATGACCATCAAGGTGACCCTCAACCCGGGACACAGGATGAATTATCACAGCCATGAGAAAAGACATGAGAGCTGGAACATCATAGAGGGAACCGGCAAGGTTGTCCTGGACGGAAAATATCGTGATGTGGGTCCCGGAGATGCCATTATGATAAGACCGGGAGAAAAACATACCATCATAGCCGAAACCCGTTTACAGGTGATAGAGGTACAGTACGGAGACGCCATCGACGCACATGATAAGATAAAACATGAACTTTAGTTCAGGAATTTTTTGATATGCTTTCCTACGAAGGCCACCATGGGACCTATGGTGAGAGACATGATGACTGTCACAACCCCCACAGTTCCTCCGAATAGGAAGCCTATGATGGTGAAGGCAACGTCCCACATGATGCGGATAGTCCTGAAAGAAAGCTTTTTCTGCGAGTCGGCGATGATCACGGACAGTGCGTCATACGGCGCGGTGCCAAGCTCCACAGACATGTATATGCTGGCAAAAAACACGAATATTGCCAGCAATATCACGCAAAAGGAGAGGTTCCAGATGAAGTCTCCGGGCACAAAGCCTGCGCCGAATTGTATTTTGGGAAAGTGGTAATCCACGCCCAGCTTATCCATGCAGAAGGCCATGAAGTTGTAAGCGTAGCCCACCATAAACATGTTAAAGAGTGTTCCGAAACCGATCTGTTTTTTGTCCTTCCAAAATACGATGCCGAAGAGCACCAGATTGAACAGCGCCTGGAAATTTCCCAGGGATAAGCCTACCTTCGCTGAGATCGCCAGCGTAGTGGTGGAGCAGGGGTCTGTGCCCCAGGCAAGGCGGTCAAGCCAGTAAACACAAAAACCCATGATGCAGACTGATATAAAACATAAGATCAGCCTTTTCGGCATCTTCGGGTGATCTACGAAATTCTTAAAAAATTCCTTCATTTTCAAATACTTCCTTCACTGTTTCCTTATCCGGTTTTTCATTTACAAGTTTGGCAGCTTCGCCTATCATATCGTCATATCCTGTCAATGCGGCGAAGGGGGCAAACTGGGCAGCCCTGTCGTAAAGACTCATGTGCGGATGTTTTTTGGATTTGGTATAGGGCATGTCATAAATATCCGCATATCTGATGCGGGGATCCGGTTCTGATCCGGTGATTTCTTTTGTCATATTGGTTCCCTTTATTATGTCCTTGAGTGTTTGCCTGGGGTTTGTGAAAGCCGGCATGTTTTGATCTGTTATTCTTCTCCCGAGCTGTGTCCGCCTATCTGGCTGTTTCGCTTGATAGTCATGGCGCCTTCCGTCAGGTTCATCCCTTTCAATACCGCATTTTTCCCGAATCGTTCCTGCAACTCGAGTGTTGCTTTCTGAAGTCTTCGTTCACGCTCGTCCGCTGCGGCGTCTAACGCTCTCTCCCGTTCTTTCGCTTCGTAGTCCGTGAAAAGATCAAGCTGCTCCGGCGGTTCCTCCGGTATGTTTTCTTCCCGGATCAGTCCGGCGGCTACTACATATATCCTGCGAACCAAAAGATCCTTGTCCACGATGCGGTCGTAAAGGTCTGTCATGGCCTCCATGATGCGGTGGGTGGAGCTGGTCCAGCGGTCCAGATTTCCTGTGCCGTGGGCATATTTTGGCATGGCTCGCCCGTAGGGATCCGTGGTGACCTCGCCGTAGTAGCGCTTGCCTGTGCTCGCTACCGCGAAAACAGTATCTTCTATGCGTCTTCCCTGATGGGTTACCGTCAGGCTTTCTCTGTCGTACACGATAGTCAATGTGATCTGTTTTGTCACAAGTCCTTTTTTTACCAGATCCAATACCAGAAGTTCAGTCATCTCTTTTACGATGAGCCTCGCTTTTGTGGCTTCGTAGGGCTCCATCAGTACCTGCCCGGAACTTAAGCTGTTGGTCTGTGGCCGGTAGGACTTGATGGTGGCAATCTCGGTGGGTTCCCACCCCCATGCGTGATCTATCAGAAGTTCTGCGTTTATGCCGAAGGTTTTATACAGGATATCTTCATTCAATACACTGAGTCTGGCCACATCCCCCATGGTGATGCAACCGAGACTCGCAAGTTTTTTGGCGATGCCACGCCCAACTCTCCAGAAATCCGTGATAGGTGTGTGGCACCACAGCAGTCTGCGGTAGCTCATCTCGTCAAGCTCCGCTATGCGCACACCTTGGGCATCCGCGGGAACGTGCTTGGCCACTACATCCATGGCGACCTTTGCCAGATACATATTGGAGCCGATGCCTGCAGTGGCTGTGATGCCGGTCTCCTTCAGAACTTCCCGTATCATGGTCATGGCAAGCTCGTGGGCGGTGAGACCGTATAAATTCAGGTAAGCAGTCACATCCATAAAACACTCGTCGATGGAGTAGACATGGATGTCCTCGGAACTGATATACTTCATGTATATGGAAAAGATCGAGGTACTGATCTTTTCGTAGAGCTTCATGCGGGGAGGAGCGGTGATAAATGTGAGCTCCAGGGACGGATCTTTTGCCAGCGCAGTGGCGTCGGCCGATGAGGCGGGGAAACGATATTCTCCGGTTTCGGGATCCTTTGTCAGAAGGCCGAGTCCTTTTGCTATCTTAAAACGCTCTGCGTTTACCTCCTTGACTCGCTGTATCGCCTCGAAAAGCCTGGCGCGACCGGAAATGCCGTGCGCCTTTAATGACGGGCTTACAGCAAGACAGATGGTCTTTTCCGTGCGGGTGGGATCTGCCACCACGAGGTTTGTGGTCAGCGGGTCGAGCCCCCGGTCAGCAAGTTCCACGGAGGCATAGAAGGACTTGAGATCTATTGCGATATAGGTTTTCTGTTTTACAGGGATCTGGTCACTCATTTGCTTGTTTTTTCTGCTTTCCGGCGGAAATGCGGGAGGCGATATACATTAAGATGAAGGCGAATATAACTCCGCCTGCGACTCCTGCCGCATCTATCACCACATCCTTGAATTCGCAGCTGCGACCCGGCACAAAATACTGGTGTATCTCGTCCGAGGCTGCGTACACCGTACCTGACACGAGGGCGGAGATGAACAGCAGCGGCTTCCGGGGTGAAAACCACAGATATATATCCGCGGTCAGCAGAAATCCCAATATGGCAAACTCCGCAAAATGAGCGGCCTTACGCAGAAGATGATGAACCCATGCGGTGATGTCGATCTGTTCCCTGATGGTCTTCATATCATAGTCTTTTACAAATATGGTCGACAGGATACCGGCGTCTTTGACAGTGACGCTGTTGGACTGTGTCGAGCGCACCGCAGAGAGCGCGAATATCATGATGCACCAGGCTATGGTGATGGCAGTCAGTATGTATTTGGCTGTGGTTTTTTTGTCTGTTTTTTTCATGCATCCATCCTATCACCCGGCATGGTTTCTGTCAAATCAATACGTTGTGACAGTCACTGACTATTAACAGCAATGTCGGTCTTGAATACGGTTAGCAAAAATGTTAAACTATAAAATGTTTTGAACAGGAACATCAGAAACACTTTGGTGTGGCCTGCCTGAGGTTGAAAAACACGTGGTTATCGAAAGGAGAGAAAATGAGAAAGAGAGTTTTGAGGGGATTGACCCTGTGTTTAGCAGTATTATTTCTGCTGGGCATGAAAACAGAGGTTTTTGCCGATGCGAGAGACATGGGGGTTGCCGAATTTGACACTGCATATTCCGGCACAACCGAAGATGACGCTCCGGTACATGTGTATTCATTTGAGATCGAGAAGTCGGGACGCGTTGCGTTCAATTATACATTCTCGGTTGTTGACTGGAATCGCTTTGAGTTACATGACGCAGCCGGAAACGAAATATTATTTGAGCGCGTGGGCGCCGGTACCTTTAATAATACAGTAAATCTTTTGGCGGGCGAGTATGTTATATCCATTCATGCTTATGTAGGATCGGGCTTAGAGTACTCATTTTCAATGGCATATGAACCCTCCGGTGAGACAAACTCCGAATCTTATCTTGCCAGGAATGACGAGGTTGGAACGGCAAGCGACTACACTGTGGGAGACAAAGTAAAGGCACAGTTTGCTGCAAATGATGAAACGGATATCTACAAAACAAAGGTTAACTCAAACTGCTTTGTCACTATTGACATGAACAGTGATATGTCTGACATGCGCGGTCAGCTCTATAGCTCAATGGGTGATGTAAAGTATGATATAAACGGCATATCAGTCGGAAAGCACAGCTACAGTTATTTCTGCCCGAAGGGAACATACTACCTTGTGTTGTCAAGGGGCAGCAATGGTGGTGGCATTTATGATATAAAACTGTCAACATCCGCAATCCCGAAGACCAAGGTAAAAAGCGCAAAGAACGTTAGTGATGGTACCATATGTGTCAAGTGGAAACGCAGCGAG